>CAMLET010000065.1 GCA_946479125.1 uncultured Flavobacteriales bacterium | reverse complement strand
GGAAGGAATTGTTAATACTCCGATCCGTCTTTCCTCTTTTTAGCATTCCACTTTCCTAAAAACCTAAAGCGATTGTGAAATCTGCTTTTGGTTATATTTACATTATGAAATTTGAAAAAGAATTACTCAATAGAAGCGGGGCTTCATGTGAAATAAGCGGAGTAGGGAACGACTTGGTTCCTTTGCTTGTTTTTCCGAAATCCGGTGAAAGTGCAGAACATTATGTTTTGATCAATTCAGGACTTAAAGCTCAGTTGGAAGGAACTTCTGATATGGAAGCTAATCAATGGCGCGGATTAACAGAAAGCATGTGGAGTGAGGTGGAAGCTGTGAAAGTTGTTGCATTTCGTGCGTTGCATTTGTTGAAAGAAGAAACTTGGGCTCAAGATCTGTTAGAGCAAATCTATTTGGACGATGACACACTTGAATGGGCAAAATCAGGAGTTGAAGACGAAGATGCTATCAAACACTTCGATTCGAATGGAGTTCAATTAAAATCTGGCGATTCTGTTGTGTTGATCAAAGACCTTGATGTAAAAGGAAGCAGTATAATTGCGAAGCGCGGAACTGCCGTTCGAAACATTAAATTGGTTCACAATGATCCTGATTTAATAGAAGGGAAAGTCAATACACAAACCATTTACATTCGAACTGAGTTTGTAAAGAAATGATGTTAAAGAAATCATAATTCGTCAACCATGCTATTTCATTGACGTTTTACTTTTACTTTTAAATTTATATGCAAAACGATCTAATTATGACAGAAATTCTCGACGAAGTAAAGGCAGAAAAGAGTAGTGTATTAAAAACACGATTGATCTGGGGATTACGCATATTCTTATCCGTAATGTTCATTTTTTCGGCATTTTCTAAATTGTATCCAAGTCCAGCTTTAGGTTTAGGTACATTTGAAGGGAAACAGTTAATTCCAATGGGATTTAGTCCTGAATGGGCGGCCATTTTTTCCAGAACTATTGTTGGAGGCGAATTTGCGCTCGGATTTGGTTTGTTACTTCCTCATTACTTTAGAAGATTAGTGATTCCAGCTGCAAGTTTATTGTTACTCGTTTTCACTATTCACTTGTCTTATCAATATTTCACGAATGGAAATGAAGCCAACTGTGGTTGTTTCGGGAGTTTAATGCCTTTCAGCACTTTGGAATCGATTTTTAAGAATGTTGTTTTCCTTGGATTGTTTGGCTGGTTGTGGAAATTGACCAAAGGTTTTGAAGATAAAAAGGTGCTTTGGATCCCGTTTGCGGAAGTAATTGCTTCGATTGCGATTGTGAGTTTGATCAGTACGAAAGCAGCTGTGTCACCAAGTCCGGTTGTTGTGGTTGAAGAGCCTGTGAAGACAACAGTTTCAGTTGATAATGGTGGACAAACTCCAGACGCAAAGGAAAATCCAATTCCAGGAAAACCTGTTGAAGGCGATACTACGAAAAAAGCCAAACCTGCAAAAGTAGATGAACCTAAGCAAGGAAAGAGCGGATTCAAGAATCAATACGCTGATATTGATAAAGGAAGAAAGATCTTATGTTTCTTCGCTCCGGGTTGTGAACATTGTAAAGAAGCTATCCGTGAATTAGTTGCAATAAAGAAGGCTGATCCTAATTTCCCTGAGCTAAAGATCGTGTTCATGAATGAGGAACCTGAATTGATTCCTGAATTCTTTGATCAGGCTGGAATGAAATTTACCTACAAGATTTTGGAGATTGTAGAGTTTTACACCGCAATGGGTTCTAAGAATGATACACCGAACATTTACTATATCTGGAACGGAAATGTGATCAAATCATATAGTGGAACTGAGGATCGTAAATTCAACGACAAAGAGTTCAAGTCGTTGATCCAGAAAAAATACAGCGAAATCAAATAAGGACTTCTTAATAGAAAAACGAAAAACCCTGAAGCGATAGTCACATCTGCTTCAGGGTTTTTTTATTGGTTGATTTTAATTTAATTCAGCAATGAAATCCTCTTTTGGTGTACGCACTTTTTTCAAGTTCACTAACCAATCTTCACTTTCTGCTCTGTAACCAATTGGAAGAATAACAGTGCTCTTCAAGCCTTGCTCTTTCAATCCAAGAAATTCATCCATTTTTGCAGTGTCGAATCCTTCCATTGGAGTTGCATCCACTTTTTGTTCTGCTGCTGCGGCAATTGCCAATGCAAAAGCAATATAACTTTGTTTAGCTGAATGAATTGCATGCCATTCTTGTCCTAACGGTTCGTACATTCCCCAAAGCATATTTTTGTAATCATCCATTGCATTTTCTGGTAAACCACGTTCCTGAACGGTTCTTGAGAAAACTGTTTCAATGCGTTCTGCTGAATATCCGTCCCACGCTGCGAAAACCAATAGGTGAGAACAATCTGTGATTTGTGGTTGATCGAAAGCAAAAGTTCTGATTTCTTTCAATTGTTCAGGATCGTTGATCACAAATACTTTGTAGGGTTGCAGTCCTGATGAAGATGGTGCGAAGCGCGCTGCTTCCAAAATGTAATCCAACTTTTCCTGTGGAACTTTTTGTCCATTCATTTTCTTAGTTGCGTATCGCCATTGCAAATCATCTATAAGTGCCATAATTTTTTCTAATTGTTTTGAAGAACAAAATTAGCTTACCTTTGTATACTTTTGTCACTAAAAGACAAAAAGTAATAGTAACATACAGGTAACAAGGTAACTTATGGCGGACTTTTCACACGATACTCCCGAATGCAAGAAAGCAATATTGGCGGTGCACGATGCAATGGATGTACTTAGCGGAAAATGGAAGATTTATATCATAGCAGCCCTTTGCTTCAACTCAAAGCGGTATTCTGATTTGCTGCGTGACGTACGCGGAATTTCAGGAAAGATGCTGAGTAGAGAACTAAAAGATTTGGAAATGCACCGACTGGTCAAAAGAACTGTTTTGGATACTCAGCCAATTACAGTGACTTATGAGCTAACCGAGTACGGACAAAAACTGAAAGAAGTCATTAATCAATTGGCGGTTTGGGGAATGGAACACCGTAATATGATTATTGAAGAAATGCGGAATAATTAGCATCTCGACTATGCGATGACCACAGTAATCTTCAGTACATAACTTAAAAAAGGACCGATTTCTCAGTCCTTTCTATCTATTTCGATTCTGTTTTTGCTGGTTCTCCAGCTGTTGTTTCTGTTGCTGGTGGCAAGCTCTTCATTACCACTTCGGTAGGGGATGTTCTCACCTGAAGAAATAACCAGTTGTACATTTCATCAGCTCTGAAAATGCGTTCCAATGCGCCATGATTTGCTCCAGGAATTTCTGTATAGATCAGATTCTTTCCACTATTACATTTTTTGATAGCTTCAACTACTTCTCTTGAACGTTGAACAGGAACTGCTTCATCTCTGTCACCATGCTGAATCCACATTGGAATAGAGGACATGTTTTGTGCGTCTTTAATGTTTCCACCACCGCAAAGCGCAACCGCTGCAGTAATCTTCGAAGCATATTTTCCAACAAAGTGCATGGTTCCGTAACCACCTAAACTCATTCCACAAACGTAAACTCTGTTAGTGTCTGTTTGATATGTTTTCTGAATGTATTGAAGTACTTCATAAATTTTATCAGGATTCCAACTTCCGCTTGCTACTTGAGGAGCAACAACAATCGCATTTATCTTACGTCCTTTTTCAATTTCATGAATAACTCCATATTTTTTAACCTTGTTCAAGTCCGTTCCAGATAAACTTTTTCCATGAAGGAAGATAAGAACAGGTGGTTTTGTTTTTAGGACACTATCACTTGGCAAATTCAACCAAAAATTGTACTCGGTTTTTCCTCTCACAGCTGATAGTTGGGCGTTTACAGTAAACGTTGAAACTACCAAAATCACAAACAATAATATCCTCATATTTAACAATTTTGCCCAAAGATAGGGTTTTCTGAAAACTAAAGGATGATGTACAGATTACATCAAATAAGCGAATAGGGAAGTTATGGTTACAAAAAAGCCCCCGAAGTGATAGTTACTATCTACTTCGGGGGCTTTCTGATTATTTTTAAATCCGTAGTGATTTGTTTTACAAATCTACTACTGGATTTATTTCAATGCATCAAGCATTGCTTTGTATTTTGCTTCTTTCTCAGTGTCTTTAAATGCACGTGACATTTGCCACAAACTTTTCACAACTTCTTTGTCCTTAGGTTCAAGAACGATATAAGCTTCAAGAGCTGGCATAGCTTTTTCTAAATATGTCAGGCTTTCTTTCAATTTAGCATCTTGCTCAGATTTAACTGTAAGATCGTTAGCTTGTTTTCTGATGTCCATTCCTTTTGTGAAGAAGTAACTCCCAAGGTTGAAAAGCGCATCTGAATATTTAGGATCGATCTCAATTGCTTTGTTTAGGTATTCAGCAACTTTAGCATCGTCATTTTTGTCCATGTAGATAGTTCCCAGAACGTAGTAAAGACTTTTGTCTTTTGGTGCTTTATTGATTGCTCCATCAAGGAAAGCCATTGCTTCATCTTCTTTTTTAGCAGAAATGTAAGCTGTTGCAGCGTTCAAGTACGTTTCCTCTGGTTTGTAGTTCATCTCAGCACACTTTCTGTAGTATTTCGCTGTATTTTCCCAGTCTTTCGCATTTTGAGATGCAATTGCAGCATAATAATAGTAAACAGTATCTACTTTATTGATTGCTCCACCAACTTCAGCATTGATTGCGTACAATTTTGCAGCTTCTGCATATTTACCACCATCAAACAATGTTTTTGCCTGAACATCAACCATTGTAAGGATTGTATTTACACTTTGTTCAATTTGTGATTTGAATTTTGTTGAAGTTGTATACGACTTATTGTATGCTTCAACAGCAGTTGTCATCGGATTTTCAGGAAAAGCAGCCTTAACTTCTGCATCACCCAACAAGATGATAGAAGAAGCATAGATCTCACCTTTGTAAAACAATGTTTTCGGAGAAGCTTGAGTTTCAGCGTGAGCTGCTGCAAGATCAATGAATCCTTTCGCTTTCAATAAGTTCTTTTTAGCATTTACCATATCACCTGAACTTAAAGAAGATTCAAATGATTGATACGCCAATGCCGCATCAGTTTCTGTTTTCTTTTGTGCAAAAGAAGCTGTTCCTACAAGAACCATTACTGCAGTTAAAGCTATTTTTGAAGTGTTTTTAATAATCATAACTTTTAAATTTTATTTGCTGAGCTTTATTCAGTCGCTCACCATTTTCAACTATTGTGCCAAACGTTTTCTTTAGATACCCGTTTGAAGCAATTCCATAAAATTAATGAAGAAATTTAGTTTTTAAAGAAAATCCGGCAGTAGAAAAATCTAAAGCCGGATTTCGTTGAGTATTCTGTACTATTCTTCTGTAGACTCTTCAGTAGTGTCATTATCCGTAGATTCTTCACCTTCGGCTGCCGGCTGAGCAGAGTCGAAGCCAACAATTGGGTTTCCATCTTCGTCGAATTCTTCATCTTCTTCGTCAGAACGTGGAACTCGAGCTACAGCTGCAATTTCGGCACTTCCTTTCAGGTTGATCAAACGAACTCCCTGAGCCGCACGTCCCATTACGCGAATAGAATCAATATGCATACGAATGGCAACACCAGCTTTCGTGATGATCATCAAATCATCTTCATCGGCTACAGTTTTAATCGCCAATAATGAACCTGTTTTTTCCGTAATGGAAATGGTTTTAACTCCTTTTCCTCCACGGTTAGTGATACGGTAAACCGGCTCACCATCTTCAGGATCATTTAAGTAAGAACGTTTTCCGTAACCTTTCTCAGAAACAACCATGATAGTTTCACTGTTGTCTTTCACACAGATCATTCCAACAACTTCGTCTTTCGGTCCTTGAAGCGTAACAGCTTTCACACCGGAAGCATTCCTACCCATTGGACGAACTTTTGCTTCGTTGAAGCGAATTGCTCTACCAGATTTTGTTGCAAGAACCATTTCATTAGTTCCGTCAGTCAATCTTGCTTCTAGCAATTCATCGTTCTCACGAATAGTAATGGCATTAATACCATTTGCACGTGGACGAGAATAAGCCTCTAGAGAAGTTTTCTTAATGATTCCTTCTTTAGTACACATTACGATGAAATTGTTTGCAACATATTCCTTGTCGGTAAGATCTTTCACTTTTACATAAGCCTTGATCTTATCATCTTGTTCAATGTTCAACAAGTTCTGAATTGCTCTTCCTTTTGCCGTTTTGTTTCCTTCTGGAACTTCAAATACACGCATCCAGAAACAACGACCTTTTTCTGTAAAGATCAATAGGTAGTTGTGGTTTGTTGCAACGAATAAATGCTCCAAGAAATCTTTATCGCGGGTTGTAGAACCTTTCGATCCCATTCCACCACGACTTTGAACTTTGTATTCTTCTAAGTTCGTACGCTTGATATATCCAGCGTGAGAAATTGTAATAACCACTTCTTCATCCGGAATCAAATCCTCAATTTTCATTTCTGAAGCAGAGTATTCAATTCTTGAACGACGAGCATCACCATATTTCGTTTTGATCTCTGTCAATTCGTCTTTAATGATTTGCATTCTGCGTGCCTCATTAGACAAAATATCTTTCAAATCTTCGATCAAAGCCATTAAGTCAGCATACTCAGCACGTAGTTTATCTTGCTCCAGTCCTGTTAAGTGACGTAGACGCATTTCAACAATTGCACGAGATTGAAGGTCAGAAAGACTAAAGCGAGTCATTAAATTCTCGCGAGCTTCTTCTGGGCTCTTCGATGCACGAATGATTTGAATTACTTCATCAATATTGTCTGATGCGATGATCAAACCTTCAAGGATATGCGCTCTTTCTTCTGCTTTTCTTAAATCGAAAGTAGTTCTGCGAACAACAACTTCATGACGGAATTTCACAAACTCCGTAATCATCTCTCTCAGGTTCAATAGTCTTGGTCGGCCATCAACCAAACAGATATTATTGATAGAGAATGAGCTCTGAAGTGCAGAGTACTTATATAGTTTATTTAAAACAACGTTTGGAATGGCATCACGCTTCAATTCGAAAACGATACGCATACCATTTCTATCCGACTCGTCGCGAATATCTGAAATACCTTCGATCTTTTTATCGTTCACCATATCGGCGATCTTCTTGATCATTTCAGCTTTATTCACCTGGTAAGGAATCTCGGTAACGATGATTTGTTCACGTCCACCAACTTCCTCAATCTCCGCTTTACCACGAATAACAATACGACCACGACCAGTCATCATTGCTTCTCTAGCTCCATCAACTCCGTAAATGATTCCTCCCGTTGGGAAATCTGGTGCTTTTACATGGTGAAGAAGTTCATCATCTGTAAGTTCATTATTATCAACGTACGCAATAATTCCTTCACAAACTTCTGTTAAGTTGTGAGGAGCCATATTTGTAGCCATACCAACGGCAATTCCACTCGCACCATTTACAAGTAAGTTTGGAATTTTGGAAGGTAGAACGGATGGTTCTTGTAATGAATCATCGAAGTTTGGATTGAAATCAACTGTTTCTTTCTCCAAATCATCCAACATTTCTTCAGCAATCTTACGTAAACGCGCTTCTGTATAACGCATAGCCGCAGGACTATCACCATCAACAGAACCAAAGTTTCCTTGTCCATCCACTAAAGGGTAACGCAACGACCACGATTGAGCCATACGTACCATTGTATCGTAAACGGAACTATCACCATGCGGGTGATATTTACCAAGAACTTCCCCAACAATACGAGCTGACTTTTTGTATGGTCGATTGGAGTAAACCCCCAAATCTTGCATACCATATAATACACGGCGGTGTACCGGTTTAAATCCGTCACGCACATCAGGTAAAGCACGGGACACAATTACGGACATCGAATAATCGATGTACGCCGATTTCATTTCATCTTCGATGTTAATCTGGATTATCTTTTCTCCATCTGCCATCTTGTCATAGTTTTAAATTATGCACGAAATTTGCGTGCTACAAGCAAGATTCGAAATTAGTCTTTTCATGTATGTGAAAAACCATCGTTTAAAGCATTTTACTAACAAATATTGGTGAAAAAAGGCTCTTTGGACGTACTTATTAACATTTTGAATCGTTGTATATTTGTAGAGTGGTGAGTTATAATTTCTCACTCGTTATTTTTGTTGAATATGGAAGCAAAATTTTCACCCCGCGTAAAGGATGTACTTAGTTACAGTAGGGAAGAAGCTATGCGTTTGGGTAACGATTACATTGGTGTTGAGCATTTTTTGTTGGGAATTTTGCGAGAAGGTGAAGGTAAAGCCGTTCATATTTTGAAAAGCTTTCATCTTGATTTGGAGATTTTGAAGCAGGAATTGGAATCAAAATTGGTTCAAACTGCGAAGGTTTCTACTCCGAAAGAGAACATTGCACTTGTTAAACAGGCTGAACGGTTGTTAAAGATTACTTATTTACAATCGAAATTATTTAAGAGTCCGCACATAGGAACAGAACATTTATTACTTTCGATGCTGAAGGATGATGATTCTGTTGTTTGTCGAATTCTAGAAAAACACGGAATTACTTACGATACTGTTAAAGTTGAAATAAACGATATGTTAGACGAAAATATACTACCGAGAGCTGAAATGTCGAGTTCACAGGAAGAGGACGATCAGACGTTTGGCGCACAACGCAAACCAACCGATCCAAAATCTAAAACTCCTGTACTGGATAATTTCGGAAGAGACCTTACTAAAATGGCTGAAGTTGGAAAACTTGATCCAATAGTTGGTCGTGAGAAAGAGATTGAGCGCGTGTCTCAAATTTTATCAAGAAGAAAAAAGAATAATCCAATATTAATTGGTGAACCAGGAGTTGGTAAAAGTGCAATTGCTGAAGGTTTGGCATTGCGCATTGTTCAACGCAAAGTTTCACGTGTTCTATTTAACAAGAGAATCATTTCACTTGACTTGGCTTCTTTAGTTGCCGGAACAAAGTACCGTGGTCAGTTTGAAGAAAGAATGAAAGCGGTAATGGCTGAGATCGAAAAGAATCCGGACATTATCTTATTCATAGACGAGATTCATACGATTATTGGAGCAGGTGGAGCAAGTGGTTCATTGGATGCTTCGAACATGTTTAAGCCAGCTTTGGCTCGTGGAGAAATGCAGGCAATTGGAGCTACAACTTTGGATGAGTACAGACAGTACATTGAAAAAGATGGTGCTTTAGAACGTCGTTTCCAGAAAGTTTTGATCGAACCAACTTCTATTGATGAAACTGTTCAAATCTTGAATAACATCAAAGAGCGTTATGAAGATCACCACATGGTTAGTTATACACCTGAAGCAATTGCCGCTTGTGTTAAGTTGACTGAGCGTTACATTACAGATCGTCATTTGCCGGATAAAGCGATTGATGCATTGGATGAAGTTGGATCTCGTGTTCACTTGAACAATATCAATGTTCCTCAGGAAATTTTAGATATTGAGAAACAAATTGAAGACATCAATGTTCAGAAAAACAATGTTGTTAAGCAATCGAAATATGAAGAAGCAGCAATCCTTAGAGATGAGGAACGTAAGCTTCAGGAAAAATTAGAAGATGCTAAAAAGCGTTGGGAAGAAGATTCGAAAGCAAAAAGAGTTGTAGTTACTGAAGAGCATGTTGCTGAAGTTGTTTCAATGATGTGTGGAATTCCTGTAACTCGTGTTGCTCAAACCGAAATGGGGAAATTGGCAACAATGGCTACTGAATTGCAAGGAAAAGTGATTGGTCAGGACGAAGCTGTTGAAAAAGTGGTAAAAGCTATTCAACGTAATCGTGCAGGATTGAAAGATCCGAACAAGCCAATCGGTTCATTCTTTTTCCTGGGACCAACAGGAGTTGGTAAAACTCAATTGGCAAAAGTTCTAGCTAAATATTTATTCGACACAGAAGAAGCATTGATCCGCATTGATATGTCGGAATACATGGAGAAATTCTCAATCTCTCGTTTGGTTGGAGCACCTCCGGGATACGTTGGATACGAAGAAGGTGGACAATTAACTGAGAAAGTCCGTCGTAAGCCGTATTCGATCATTCTTTTAGATGAAATTGAAAAAGCGCATCCGGACGTATTCAACTTGTTGTTACAAGCTTTGGATGATGGACATATGACAGATGGTTTAGGTCGTAAGATCGACTTTAAAAACACCATTTTAATTATGACTTCGAATATTGGAGCACGTCAATTGGCTGATTTTGGAGGTGGAGTTGGTTTTAATACACAATCAAAAGAAGAGCAACGAGAAGAAAATGCAAAAACGGTAATTCAAAATGCATTACGTAAAGCATTCTCACCAGAATTTTTGAATCGAATTGATGATATGATCATTTTCCATTCGTTGACTCGTGAAAACATTCATAAGATCATTGATTTGGAATTGGTGAAATTGTTCGATAGAATTGACGCTTTGGGTTACCATGCATCAATGACGGAGAAAGCAAAAGATTTCATCGTTGACAAAGGTTACGATGAAAAATTTGGAGCTCGTCCGTTGAAACGTGCAATTCAAAAATTCATTGAAGATCCTTTAGCTGAAGAAATTATTAAAGCTAATCTTCAACAAGGAGATTCAATTGTTCTTGATGTTGATCCTGACAACACCAAATTGAGTTTGGCAGTTGATAAGGGGAAAACTAAAGCATCTA
>CAMLET010000064.1 GCA_946479125.1 uncultured Flavobacteriales bacterium | reverse complement strand
ACAAAAAACTCTTTGAAATAGAGAACGAGATTACATTAACAGAATTGAAATCGACTTACCGCAAGTTGGTAAAACAATGGCATCCTGATAAATTTCAGGAAGGTGATCCGTTGAAAGAAGAAGCGGAAGTAAAAAGTACTGAGATCATCGACGCTTATCATTTCCTGGTGAGTATTGCTCCTGAAACATTGGAACAAAACAAAGAGGAATACGAGCAAACCATCAATGGTTCAATGATTGCTGATTACCAATACAAAGGTTTGACATTGAAAGTTACGTTCTTAAACGGACAAGTTTTCGAATACTTTGGTGTTCCGAATAATTCCTACAAGAAATTGTGTCAAAGCGCAACTCCTGAGCGTTTTGCACGCAGACACATCTTTACTGCACATACGTATAGAATGGCGAGTAAAGGAACTGTGGAGGCATAACTATTGAAAACAAAATGCGGGATCCATTTCGATGAATCCCGCATTTTTTATTTGGTTAAAATTCTTATTTCGAAGCTTTCACTTGTTTCAAACGCTCATAAAGCACCATTCCTGCTGCAACACCAACATTTAATGAAGAAATTGTTCCAGACATTGGAACGGATACACGCACATCCGACATTTTCAAAAGATCGTGAGAGATTCCATCTTCTTCAGATCCCAGCAAAATTGCAGTTGGACCAAAGAATGAATAATTCTCTACACTGATTTTTGATTTCTCTGTACAAGAAACGATCTGGAATCCGCTTTGCTGTAAATAGAATAAGCTTTCTTTTAGCAAATCCGTTTTACAAACAGGAATTGAGTGCAAAGCACCAGCAGAAGTTTTCATAGCATCGGCAGAAACCAAAGCACCACCTTTCGATGGAACCAAAATGGCATCAACTCCCATACAAGCAGCAGTTCTGGCAATTCCACCAAAATTTCTTACGTCAGTAATTCTATCCAAAACCAGAATACATGGTTCTTTCCCTTCAGAAAGCCATTGATCACATAATGTTTCAATGTTCTGATAAGTAATTGGTGAAGTGAAAGCAATAACACCCTGGTGATTGTTCACTGTCAATTTATTCAACTTCTCGATTGGAACAAATTGCAACTGATAATCCTTACCAGTCAAAATAGTTCTCAATTCCTCAAAAAGGTCTTTATCAATTCCCTTCTGAATCAAAATCTTGTTGATTTCAGATTCGTTGCGAATGGCTTCAATTACGTTGCGAATTCCGTAAATAATATCCTCAGCGTCTGCTTTTGGTTTACGCTCATATCTTGGAGACGAGTCATCGCGTTCTCTTCTATCTCCAAATCCTTTTCCGAAACGTTTGTTTTCTCTATTCTCCATCGAATGTAATTTCTAGTTCAATATCTTCACTAACTGATTTTGCAACCGGGCAGGCCAATGCAGCTCTTTTTACTTTTTCAAAAGTTTGTGCATCCCAACCATTTCCGGTCAAATCCAGGTCAATGACAATTTTTCCAATTCTACGCGGAGCAGCTGCCATTATTTTGGTAACGCTTGCTGTTCCGTGCTCGTAGTTATGACCATGCTCGTTACAGTAAATCCCGATAATGCTGATCATGCACGACGCATAAGCCGTTGCCACCAGATCAGTTGGTGAGAATTTTTCTCCTTTTCCATGATTATCTGTTGGAGCGTCAGTATGAATTACTGTCCCCGACTGAAGATGTGTACATTCCGTACGCAATCCTCCAAGGTATTTTACTGTTGCAGTTGCCATATATGAGCGCAAAGATAAGCATTCTTTATTGGCAAACCGTTGATAGTACCATTTGAAGGAAAGCGCAATTTAGTTTACGCTTATGTATTTGTGATTACAACTGATAGTGTTCGGTTAACCCTTTAATTTCTTCATCGGCATGAATGAACGAATGCATGTATGATTAAACAAAAATTGAAATAATTAGGAAATTATTATGGTGGATTCAATGAAGAATGGATTCATCTTTCATATATCCTTTCAACAGATCGAGATCAAGTTTAAGTACGAAAAAGATCTTCAGAAGTGGTACAATGGGAAGAAACGATTCTCCCTTTTCTATGCGCCGCAGTTGCTTTTCATCCAAGCCTACTTCGGAAGCAAGAGACGAACGAGACATATATAATTCTTCTCGTTTTTTTCGAATCAACTCGCTGATCTGTATGATAATGATTTTTTCTTTTTCAGAGCGCACGTTCAAATGTGCAAGTAGTATTACTTATATATACGGACACTTCGTCCGATATTTTTTCTAACTTCGAATGAGGCAAAAAATATAAATAGCCCTTTTCACTGAGATGGCTTTGATATTTTTTTCAAAAGTTTACATATGTGTGCATTTATTTTTATAATTGCGTACTTATTCACAAAAAAAATGGCCATTATAATTGACTAAGTCAGTCTTTCAAACCGTACTGAATTTTAAAACGGACTCAAATTATTACCAAGTGAAAAAACTAATTTTAGCAGGAGCCCTTATGGCATCCTCATTTTCTTTCGGGCAGTACAACGTAATTGATGCCGAAACAAGATTAATGTACAAAGTTGAAGAATTAGAATCCAGCCAATATGGAAAAGGATTTTTGATCTCTTCCGAAAACGAAGTACCTGCCGACCCAGAAGGAATTCGTGTATTAAATAACAATGACCCAAATTACATTGGGCCATGGAAGATCATTACCGGACCGGCAACAAGAACTTCACACGGCGCTCCTGGAACTTCCGGGACTGACGGATACAAGTTCTGTGCTGGAACGAATCACTGGCCTTGTATGGTCATTAAAAAAACAGAAGCTTATTAAATCTATGATGCCAGTCGTGAAATTCACGGCTGGCATTTTAAACACATGACAATGAAATTCATTATTACCGCTTCATTCATTATTTTAATTTTCAATATGGGCTTATCTCAAGAAAAGAAAAATGCCTTGAACTTTATCTATGACCCTAGTGAATGTCAAAACTGTATTACAGAAGAGCTCAATCTAAGTTTAAAGTACTACAGTATGTATCCCGATCAAGTGTTCTTTATTGTAGAAAATAACGCCTATAAACAGAAGTTGCAACTTTTGGTGAGTAATCTTGAGTTTAAGGTAAACCCAAACAATATTGTAGTTGATCAGGTACTTTACAAGAAGTATGTAAAACATCCGTTGCAGGTAGTTCGAAATAGAAAGTTTTCGGAATATAAGCTCAACACTGGATTCTCTGATTTGTTTGAACTGAATTTACAAGTTGATCGCGTAGAGAAAAGTGTAACTATACCAAAGCGACTGGAAGGCTTTCGTTATCAATTGGTTTCGAATGATAAAGATGAGATTAAAATCTTCTACGAAGAAATTGGAATACTGGTTTCCAACAACGATACGATAAACATCGTTGGTAAAATTGATACAGTTGAAGTCATCTCGGCTCTTCATTTAAATAAAATGGATGTACAACTTACTTTTGATGAGATCAAAAACAAAAAAGCGGTTACTCAGCCTTTATTCCAAATCTTGGCGCCCGTTACTTCTCCGGAAAAAGGTTTCCTGTATTTCACTACGATGGTGACCTACTCGCATCAGTTGACCAAAGCAGAAATTATGGACATCCGTAAAACAAGCAAGAGATACAATAAAATGCTTAACAATGCCGAAAACGAAGGTGTGACTGTTTTAAAGCACGAATTGTTCATATCCAAATTTGATTTGGACTATAACTATATTGAAAGTTACATTGTTGGCAATCCGAATAACGGTTACGACAAAGACTATCCGTCACCGTTTTATAAAAACGAGAATGAAGTCATTGGGAATTTACATTGGTACGCAACAGATACTGTAAAAAAATGCCCTTATCCCACCTACGGACATTATCTATTGAATACCGATTCCATTCATTTTGAAAACGCGGATGTATTCAGACGACCCGATTTTTACGAGAAAAAAGGATTCGACAACAATTGTGCGAATACGCTATTTTCAACTGTGGACGGCTCGGTTATTTACCATTACGCTGCCTATCCTTGTGCTATTGATGTCACCAACCACATTCGCTATGAAATTCCCATAAAAGACATTGAAGCAATTTGCAAACTGGAAAAACAAAAATTCAATTCAAAACTATGGCTGAAATATTATACCTTGGGACTAATGCAGTTAGAAAATGGGGCAAACGTATTACTATTTAGAGCTTACTTAAGTGAACAAATTTACTACGGCATTTTTAATGATGAGGGAGATTACTTCGGTTTTGGCAAAATGGAACAAAACCTTCCAATGAAAGCTACAATGACACTAAATGGTGAATTGATCAATATTCTGGAAAACGAAGTTCAATATCTTCATCTAGGCATTAAAGAATAAACGTTATCTTTAGATTTATGCGCCTTTTTCTAATCAGCTTTTTGATGCTGATCACATTTACCAGTTGTGATGCTGTCATGTTTGTGGTTATGGGAATAAAGTCTCCTAAACCCGAAACAACGAAATCCTTACTTACATATGAAAAAAAGGTAGGTTACAATCCTGATAAAAACAATTTTTTCATTGACTCTAGTAGAATTGAGAAAACGTTGAGCGGAGCTTTTCCAAAGGGTTTCATTTATGACAAAAACGGAAATACTGTTGCATTCCTCGATTGTTTCCACGAAAGTTTAAGTCAACTGAGTTATTTCTTCAAGTTGCCTTTGGATTCAAGAAAATCTGTTTCGGATACACTTCATATTTTATTGGGTCAAGATACACTTTTGCATATTGCACCAAAATTTTCTGAAATCGTACAATTCTCAAACGTTATACAGGGTGACACGACACTCGTTAAACCGGAAACCGAATATTATGTTGTTTACTTCTGGTCGAAGTCATTTGGGCGGATAAACAAAAAATATGGCTCAAAAATGGAAGCGTACATCGAAGAACATCCTGAATTCAATGCTTCCTTCATAAAAATCAACTGCGACTATAGGAAAGATTGGGGTTATACCAAGAAACAGCTCCGAACTGAGTGGAAGTAAAATAATGAATCCATTTGTGATTTCTTCCCACAAGAATTGAGTAACTTTGTATTCGTTTCTATCTAGGAGAACATATGTCGGAAGAAATTACAACTTCAGAGAATAACATTCGCATTAAAAAGCCGAAATGGCTTCGTGTAAAGTTGCCAACTGGTGAGAACTATAAAATGGTTCGATCACTTGTTGATGAGCATAAATTGCACACCATTTGTGAAAGCGGAAGTTGTCCGAACATGGGAGAATGTTGGGGTGAAGGAACCGCAACTTTTATGATCCTTGGAAATATCTGTACACGTTCTTGTGGTTTCTGCGCGGTTAAAACTGGTCGACCAGATGCTGTTGATGAATTTGAACCTGGAAAGGTAGCTCATTCAGTAAAAACCATGAAGGTGAAACATGCCGTTATTACGTCTGTAGATCGCGACGATTTAAAAGATGGTGGTGCTGGAATTTGGGTGCAAACCGTAAAAGCAGTTCGTCATCAAAGTCCGGGAACTACAATGGAAACCCTGATTCCTGATTTTGCTGGAAAGTGGGAAAACCTTCAGCAAATTATTGAAGTTGCGCCGGAAATTGTTTCGCACAATCTGGAAACCGTTCGTCGACTAACAAAACAAGTACGCATTCAGGCAAAATACGATAGAAGTTTAGAAGTGCTTTTCCGCTTGAAAAAAGGTGGAATGCGAACAAAATCGGGTGTAATGCTCGGCTTAGGCGAAACGGATGAAGAGATTATTGAAACTATGCAGGATTTAAGAGCTGTTGGAGTTGATATTCTCACATTGGGTCAATACCTGCAACCAACACCAAAACACCTTCCGATTGCAGAGTTCGTAGAACCTGAACGCTTCAAAAAGTACGAAGAACTTGGTTTGAAAATGGGATTCCGTTTTGTAGAAAGTGGTCCGTTGGTACGTTCAAGCTATCACGCTGAAAAACACATATTTGATTTATAGAATAAGTCCCGCGGACTTTCTTGTTTTCGTACAGTTTCAAAAGAAATAAAGTATTTTCGTTTTGAACTGTGCTATGAAAAACATCATACTTTTCTTTCTCTTTTCCATTGTTGGAAGTAGTTGTTTTGGACAAAAATTCATGTCCTTACAAGATGAAATTACGCATCTTGAAAAAATCTATTCACAGTCGAAACAGCTAAGCGATTTACTGAAGCTGACAGATAAATACGCCCTGAATTCTCAGTATACAAAAGCAATAAACGCGTTAAAAGCGTTCGAATCAAAACACCCAAATCTTGAGCAAAGATCAGAATCCTTAATCGATCTGGCTTACGCGAAAAACTACAAATTCCAGGGAAAAGTCGATGAAGCAACAAGAAGCTTTCTAAAAGCAAAATCTGGCTTTGCCACAATAAATGATTACGACAATTATTTACGATGCGGGATCGAAATGATCGAATTCAACAGAAAATGTGTGAAACACGCTGAAGCAGAACAACTCTTCTACCAGTATCTCCATTTTGCAAAAAAGAAGAAAATATCCAATCCTGAGATCTGGAACGGGCTTTACAATCGATATGCAGCTGTTGTCAACGAGATCAATCGTCCGAACTTATCCATAAAATATTCTAGAATTGCCCTTAAATATGCTGATGAGCTGAAGAATGAAAACCTCAAAGCGATTTCTTATAATGAAATTGGTTTCAGTTACAAAAACCTGAAACAATTTGATTCATGCGCGGTGAATTATACCAAAGCAGCAGATTCGTGGATAAAAAAGGGTTATTTCCGCGACGGTGTACATGCCAAAATGAATCTTCTCACCTTCCTGATGCACAACGAATTGATTTCAAGAGACCAGGAGATAATTGAGTTGAAAAATCTGCTGAAAATCATAAACGAGAATCACGTTGATTACCCCAAAAGCATCATTTTTGAGATGATTCGTTCTCACTATTTCTTTGTTGGTGATTATAGAGCGGCCTTAGTTACTGACGATTCTTTGAATCACTTTAAAGGTATTGAAGCTGAAAAACGCGACCGACTTCGAATGGATGAAATATCCGAAGAATTCAAAAATGAAGAGCTTAAATCTGAAAATAAACTGCGTGAAAGCGAATTGAATTCCTCCAGGGAACAAACACTAATGACTGCAGCTGTTCTGGTTATTGTTTTATTTGCACTTTGCGGACTCCTGTATCTCTGGTTCAAATTGCGTAAAGCTCATAAACTGGTTGTAAAGCGCAACGAGCAAAAATCCATTCTCATTCAGGAAATTCACCACCGGGTAAAAAATAATCTGCAATTTGTTCGTTCTATGCTCGAAATGCAAACCGATTCGATGGAATCAACTGAAGGCATGGAAAACATTATGGACGTTACACGAAGAATTGACGCTATGTCGCTTGTCCACGAAATGTTGTACATGGAAGAAGACAGCATGGGCGTTTCTGTAAAAGGATATTTAGAACAGTTGATCCATTTATCTGGGATCGCATATTCAAATGATTTCCCTATACGTTTTTTGTTATCGGTAGATGATATGGAATTACCCGTAGACAAAGTGGTTTCCATTGGAGTTATTTGTTCTGAATTGTTTACCAACTCGGTGAAACATGCTTTTAAGAACAATGAAGATCCAACCATTTCAATTCAATTGACGAAAACGGGTGCAAAAACCTTTGTTCTGGTTGTTCACGACAATGGAACAGAAGAAACAGAAATAAACAACAACAAACGTTATAGTCTGGGAATGCGCTTAATTGATATCTTTTCGCGACAACTAAACGGGAAATACACCATCGATCGTGAGAATGGATACGAGTTCAGTATTACGTTCAACTTACAATGATCCATTTTTCGACAGAAAGGTGAAAATGTTCATTCTTCTCGCGTATCTGCATTTCAATGATTAAATTCGGAGGAACATGAGAACTCAATTTGCTCTTGTTCTGGTATTTTTTGCTTGGACAAATTTCTGCCTATGTGCAGAAAAACCTCTAAGTCAAGAAATTGCAGAACTCGAATTCAGTACAGAACGTAATCCAAAAAATCTGGATCAGGTTCTTCGTTTGTCTGAAAGTTACAATCTGAATTCTCAATACTACCAAAGCCTAAACCTTTTAAAACAATTTCAGCACAACTCAGGAAAGCTTCACCCGAATCAACAGGCAAAAATTCATCTCTGCTTAGCCAACACTTATAAATTTCTCGACAACAACGGCGCGGCTACATTGAATTTCCTGAAAGCTTCAGATGAATTTCTTAAAGTGAAGAACTACAAAGACTATTTAAAATGTGGGATAGACCAAATTGAATTCAGCAGAAGAACACGACGTTTTAAGGAAGGGACAGATCAATATTACTATTACGCACATTTCGCAAAAAAGAAAGGAATCAATGATCCTCAAATATGGATTGGTTTGTACAATAGATTTGCTGCTGTTTTGAATGAAACCAAAGGTCAACATCAAGCTTCCATCCGCTATTCAAAACTCGCTCTAAAACTTGCTATTCAAGCCAACGACAAGAAAAGTCAAGCCATTTCTTACAATGAATTGGGGTTTGCCTATCACAACCTGAACCAAAAAGATTCGGCTCTTTTTTCCTACAAAAAAGCGGAAAGCACTTATAAGGAAATGAATCATCTGCGGGAATATGTTCACGTACGCTACAATGTAATGATGTTGAAGATGCAGTACGAGATGAATACAACAGATCAGCAAATAAATGAATTATGGGAACTTGCACATTATGTTGATTCTGCAAAAATTGATTATTACGAAACAGAGATCTATCATTCACTGCGTAAGCTCTACTTCGATAAGGGAGATTATCGGGCTTCATGTGAAGCTGATTTTATTTACGAAAAGCACCTGACCAAAGAGTTTCAACGGGTTCAAAACCAGAAATTAGAAGAGGTTTCCGCTCGTTATAAAAACAAAGAACTTGAGCAGGAAAACAGCAACATTAAAGAAACCGTGAAACGTGAACAGAGCGATTTAGAAAATGCACGCATGCAGGTTCTGCTCATCGGATTGGTTTTGCTAATCGTAATTGTTGGATTAGTTGGAGTGTATTATCTGATGTATCGACTGAAAAAAGCGAATAAACTACTATTAAAACGAAATGAACAGAAATCCATTTTGGTTCAGGAAATACATCATCGCGTAAAAAACAATCTCCAGTTTGTACGATCCATGCTCGAGCTACAAACCAACAACGCAGATTCAGAAGAAGAGGCGGAGAATTTAATCGATGTTTCCAGACGAATCGGTGCCATGTCGTTGGTACATGAAATGCTCTATCTGGAAGCCGAAAAACTGGGCGTTTCCCTGAAAGACTATTTAGAGCAGCTAATCCATCATTCCGGAGATACATTTCCACCAAACATCAACATCAAATTCAATTTATCAATAATCGACAAGCAGCTTCCCATTGAAAAACTGGTAGCGATTGGTGTAATTTGTTCCGAGTTGTTTACCAATTCAGTGAAATATGCATTCACCAACACCTCTGAACCAATGATCCATCTCTCTGTCACATCCGAAAAAGACGGTAAACTACTTCTATCTGTTGAAGACAATGGAACTGAAAACCTTCAGAAAAGCGTGAACAAACGATCCAGCTTAGGACTTCGAATGATTGATATTTTCAGTCGACAACTTAACGGCACATATTCAATAGACCGTTCAAATGGCTATTCTTTTCAGCTAAAATTTCCGGTTTAATGCAGTTCATCCCTAAAAACCTGCACTTCGTCACTTTTATTTTTTTACCATTCAACGTTTTCATAATCTTGTCTTAGTCTTCCATTTATTGGTAAGCACTGTTTTTTTCATACCAAGTAATGCTTAACAAGTCAAATTCCATTTAGTAGCAAACACTTCAAGCATTATGACAAAGGTCGTGTTTCGGCACGACCTTTTTATTTTCTAAAATTACGATTGTTAAAAAAAATGCATTGGTCTGAACTTAAGCCAAATAGTTTTTCCCTTTCTTTGTCTAACTTGAAAATGGAACTGACTAATATTCGCATATTAATTGTGGATGACGAAGTGCTTATTGCAGAAACACTAAAAGATCATCTCATAAAATTGGGTTACAACAAAATTGAATTGGCACATTCAAAAAAGGAGGCTGAAACACTTTTGGATAACTGGAAACCAGACATTGCACTTTTGGACATCCGTATGGAAGGTTATTTCGATGGATTACAATTGGCTGAAATCGTTCGTACGAAACACAATATTCCATTCATGTATGTGACAGCTCATTCTGATCTGGCAATGACGGAAAAAATATTGAAAACCAAACCTGACGGATACATTACCAAGCCTATTCGAATCAATGAACTAATGGTCAACCTTGGAATGGTTGTTCAGCGCTTTTTAGAAACCAAAGAGAATTTAGTAAGCATTAAAAATGGAATCGATAAGGAACAATTTCGAATGTCGGAACTACTCTACTTCAAAGCTGAAGGTAATTACGTAGAAATTCACCTGGAATCCCGAAAAATACTGGTTCGAAATTCACTTGAAGCCATTTTAAGTGATTTGGAGATCGACAGTCTTTTCAGAATTCACCGTTCATACGTTATTAACAGCCATAAAGTATCGAAATTCTCAAGCGGAGAAATCAGAATCAACGATTCCATTCTTCCAGTTTCAAGAACGTACGCCACAGAACTTAAGGAAAAATTATATTCAAAAAAAGGCAATTCGTCGACATAAACATGTCATTCACACCAAAAAA
>CAMLET010000063.1 GCA_946479125.1 uncultured Flavobacteriales bacterium | reverse complement strand
AAATTCTGGTTCCATTTGCTAAATACAAATTCAACTCGAAACGAACCTCTTCTTCACTGTCGTACTTATAAGTTGTGGTAGTAACCGTATTTCCTTGTTTGTCTGTGCTTGTACTTTGGGTTGAAGTTGCAGTTGCATTCTTTTTCCACATACGATAAATTTCACTTGTGAAGTACATATCCGAAGTTTCAATTCCAGCCTGAATAGTATAAATTCCGGTATTGATCTGGTTCGTGATAAAATGCGATGTACTTTGTCCGTCAAGAATTTTAGGAACAACATAGATTCGCGTTAAGCCAATATAATCTGTATTGATCGGTGGAATATTCAACACTTTAGACGCTGCTAAATCCGGTTTCAAATTTTGAGCCTGAAGCAAGTTCAAACTAAAAAAGGAAAGCAAAACAATAAGGTAGACCTTAGAATTCATAATCGTGAGTTTAAGGTTTAAATCTGTAATAAAACCCGTTTAATCAAAAAGTAAACCAAATTAAGGTTTTCCTTGAACTTAATATTAGAAGAGTAGTATATTCAACAAAATCTGAAGAATGAAACCCATATTGACACTTCCGTGTAAGAACAAGCATTCAAACATGGAGAAAACAGAGAAAGGCTATCATTGCAAAAACTGTGATCATGTTTTGACTGATTTCAGAAATTCTACCAATGACGAAATTCAGGAAAAGCTCCGCACAAGTCCAGGCAAGATTTGTGGTATTTTCTATACAAACCAATTTGAATACAAGGTTTCTCAGATTCAGATTCCCGCTTTTCGCGCAGTAGGATTGTCACTTCTTGGAATTTTAGGATTTCTAGGTCCGGTTATCACTTCATGTGAAAATACTCCGGCAGCAACCGAGCATAAGCAAAACGCATTCAACTTACTGAAATTTCCAATGCACGTTAAAGGAACGGTTAACGATGAAAAAACAGGAAAACCTCTTCCCTACTTCAAAGTTGAAATTCTACAACATGGAAAGTTGATCAAAACAGTAAAAACGGATGGAAAAGGCAATTTCGACGTTGTTATTTATGAAAAAGATCTGGACGAAGAAGTCTTCAGTTTAGCGATTGGTGGAAAGGGCTTTGAAAACGACACTATAAAATCCAATATCACGAAATTCAGAAACAAGAAAGTAAAACTGACCATTAAGGCAGAGGCGGCAACAGAACTTCATTCAATTGGTTTTACACCACCAAATATTGTAACCACAAACTGTACAACTATAGAAGGAGAAATGATGCCACCGGAAATTTTAGGTGGAATTCCTTATCCGGAAATGGATCCAATTGTTAAAATTGAAGAGAAACCTGAGGATGTTATCGTGGGAACCATGATTGGTACAGAAGCTGAATTCCCTGGTGGGCAAGCAGCTCTAGCAAATTATCTCAAAGAAAATTTGACATATCCAGCAGATGCATTAGCAAACAGCATCGGCGGAAGGGTATATCTCCAATTCCAAATTCAGGAAGACGGAAGTATTTCAAAAGTAAAGGTGAAACGTGGAATTCCTGATTGTAGGGAATGTGATGATGAGGCAGTTCGTGTAATCAAATCCATGCCAAAATGGAAACCAGCCGAGAACAATGGAAAACCTGTATCTAGCACATATAATTTACCGATTAGATTTAATCCTTAAAGATTCCAAAAAAAGAAGAAAAGATTATATAAAAATAACCGCAAAGAAAAGAGAGCGCAGAGGACTTTGCGCTCTCTTTTCTTTGCGGTTCAAAATTGACCAATGATCTCTATTTCTCTAATGCCAAATCCAGCACTTGTTTCATTTTTACAACGTAATGGAATTTCAATCCTTTCAGGTAATCAGGGGTAATATCCTCGATATCTTGTCGGTTGCGCTCACAAAGAATGATTTCTTTAATTCCAGCTCTTTTCGCAGCAAGAATTTTCTCTTTGATACCTCCAACAGGAAGTACTTCGCCACGTAAAGTAATTTCTCCTGTCATAGCCAAATTCTTTTTCACTTTTCTTCCTGTGAAAGAACTTGCAAGTGAAGTCAACATGGTAATTCCGGCACTTGGACCATCTTTCGGAGTTGCTCCTTCCGGCACGTGAATGTGTACGTTTGTTTCGTCGAATTTTTCTTGTTCAAGGCTCAGCCAATCACTATGCGATTTCAAGAATTCCAATGCAATAACAGCACTTTCCTTCATTACATCACCCAAGTTTCCTGTCAGCGTAAGTTTTCCTTTTCCTTTGGTCAATGACGATTCTATGAAAAGAATATCACCACCAACACTTGTCCAGGCTAAACCGGTTACTACTCCCGGAACTTCATTTGTATCGTATTTTGTTCGCTCACGTCCAGGCCCCATCATTGTTGGCAAATCCTCAAGCGTAATCTTCACTTTGTATTCTTCTTCCAAAGCCACTTGTTTCGCTCGGTTACGAACCAATTTTGCAATTTGCTTATCTAACGTTCGAACACCACTTTCATTCGTGTAATTTTCTACAACCAACTCTAGTGCTTTTTTATCGATACTGAAGTGTTTTTTGGTAATTCCATGAGCCTCCAATTGCTTCGGCAACAAATGTTGTTTTGCGATTTCAATCTTCTCCTCAATAGTATAACCATTCACTTCGATGATTTCCATTCTATCCAAAAGCGGACCTGGAATAGTAGACAAACTGTTTGCTGTTGCAATGAACATTACTCTCGATAAATCGAACTCAGTTTCAATGTAATTGTCGTAAAACGCATTGTTTTGTTCCGGATCCAAAACTTCCAACATTGCAGAAGAAGGATCTCCGTGATTGCTTTTACCTAGTTTATCAATTTCATCGAGTACAAAAACAGGATTCGCAGAGCCAGATTTTTTCAAGTTCTGAATCACTCGACCTGGCATTGCACCAATGTATGTTTTTCTGTGTCCACGGATTTCAGCTTCGTCATGCACACCACCAAGCGACATACGTACGTAGTTTCTACCCAAGGCTTTCGCAATTGATTTTCCAAGCGAAGTTTTACCAACTCCCGGAGGTCCGTAGAAACAAAGAATGGGTGACTTCATGTTGTCTTTCAACTTCAAAACCGCCAAATATTCTATAATTCGCTCTTTCACTTTCTCCAATCCGAAGTGATCTTTATCCAAAATCTTTTGAGCGTGTTTCAACTCCAAATCGTCAACTGAATATTCGTTCCACGGCAAATCCAAAAGTGTATCAAGGAAGTTCAACTGAACTGTATATTCTGCTCCTTGCGGATTCATTCTACGCAATTTGTCTAATTCCTTCTTAAACAACTTCGCAACTCTTTCATCCCACTTCTTCTTAGAAGCACGAACTTCCATTTCACGAACGTCTTGTTCTTGTGGATTATCACCCAACTCATCCTGAATGGTTCTAATTTGTTGATTCAGGAAATACTCGCGTTGTTGACGATCCATATCATCACGCACTTTCGACTGAATCTCATTTCTCATTTCGAGTAATTGCGATTCCAGTGTAAGGTGTTCCATCACCAAACGCGCACGTTTTCTGAATTCCAATTCTTCCAACAGTTCTTGTTTCTTCGGAACATCGGCATTCATGTTTGATGAAATGAAATTCACCAGGAAAACCGGAGATTCAATATTCCCAATCGCAAATGCAGCTTCGGAAGGAATATTTGGTGAATCCTTAATGATTTGAAGTGCCAGATCTTTGATAGAACGGTTCAGTAAATCGAGTTCCTTATCTTCTTTTTTTGATAGTTTCTCTTCATTATCAGAAAGAAAACGAACCTTCGCTTTCATAAAAGGTTCTGTTTGATAAGGCTCCGTAATTTCGAAACGTCGTTTTCCTTGCAGAATAACCGTTGAAGTTCCATCTGGCATTTTCAGTAAGCGCACAATTTGTGCTACCGTTCCAATGTCATATAGATCGCTGAAATTTGGATTTTCTTTGTCCTGATCTTTCTGTGAAACAACCCCAATAATCTTCTTCCCTTTATTTGCATCCTGTAGCAAACGCAAAGACTTATCTCTTCCAACGGTAATTGGAATCAATACTCCGGGAAAAAGCACATTGTTTCGAAGCGGCAAAATTGCCAGGTCATCAGAAAAAACTTCTTTGTTCATCTCTGCTTCATCGTCTTGTGTCAACAACGGAAGCAATTCAGAATCGTCTTCTGATGCCAATATTATAGTGTCTTGAAATGAATCTCTCATAATTCTTTATTTGCGACAAATTGTCAGAATGGAGTTAAACCAATAGCTCCAACATGCGTTCTTTTATGAACTGCACTATTTCGTCAAGCGCTGTGCCAATTCAAATAAACTGACGCTTTGTCATTAACGGATATTTATCGCTGAAATTTTCGTTGATTGAGGTCAGAAAACTTTGAAATTCGCTGTGCATATTTTGCCCAAAGCAAACTTCCTTTATAGGTCCCAACAGTTGCTCGCTGTTTCAGGTGCTTCCATTTTTTTCGTTCTCTTCTTGAAGAACCCAGCATTCCGTAAAACCCAAAATGTGCCTGAAAAATTGCCCATAAATGTTTGAACTGTCCGCGAACCAGAAAGTTAACACCTGCCAATCCATCAATTGACATTCGTCGGAACAAAACCCACCAAAGCATAGTTGGTTGATTTTTATGGATCATCAACAAGCTGTTTCTGAAATTCAAAAATGTTTTTCTTGGGTTGTTGTAGCTTAACGTACTTCCGCCAACATGATAAACAACGGACTTAGGTTCTACAACAAAATGTCCGCCCAAACGCTGCGCTCTCCAGCACAGATCAATCTCTTCGAAATGCGCGAAGAAACGTTCGTCAAAACCTTGCAATAAGTTAAATACTTCGGCGCGAATAAAGAGACAAGCACCACTCGCCCAAAAGATAGGGACGGAATAGTCATACTGGTGATTGTCTTTTTCAATTTGATCGAAAATTCGACCACGACAAAATGCGAAATGATATTTATCTATAAATCCACCAGACGCTCCGGCATACTCAAATTCATCTTTTCGTTGCTCCGCTAATATTTTTGGCTGACAACCCAATATCTCAGGATTCTTCATCAGTTCAACCATTGGATCTAACCAACCTGCAGTTACTTCAACATCACTGTTAAGCAACACAAAATATTCGGCATGTACACTTTTCAATGCATCATTATAACCTTTAGCATAACCACCATTACTGAAATTAACTACAATCTGAACTTCAGGAAAATGTTCTTTTGTCCAAGCTACCGACTCATCGGTTGAAGCATTATCCGCCAAAACCACATGATACGGTTTAGAGTGTTCCACCACTCCAGGCAAAAATTGTTTAAGAAGCTTTATGCCATTCCAATTCAGAATAACAACCGCCACAGAAGAGTTTGTCATTAGAACTGTTTATAGTAAGTTCCGCTATTTTCTCCGTGTCGACCTGAAACGTTTGGATCATCAATATTCCCTTCAGGAGTATTGCGTTTCACCAAAGCTTGCTGCCACATTCTGTTTTGCAATTCACCCACCATATCAGAATGCAGCAAACGGTAATTGTTGTTCACCAAATCCGGGTTATAGAATACAAAACGACGATTACGATATACTTTAATAGCATCATACTGCCAAATTTCATAAGGATATTCCGATGGCGAAGATTCGCGTGCAGTAATTTGGTTTGGCGGTCCGTATTGAAGATAAACCCTTCCACGATCTGTTTCAAATCCATCCTGGAAATTGGTAGCATATAATTTTTGAACCAACTGAACATTCTTCTTATAATCCATCCACGCATCATACGCACGTGTGCCAGCAGTTACCACCCAGAATTGCTGAATGTGTTTTCTTGCAGCCTCTTTATCCTTTGCTTTTAAGATGGACAAAATGCTTTTTGTTTCCGACATTTTAGCAATTGGAAGTAAGCAAGCGAGGTAATACCCAAGAGAATCATCTGTAATTGAAGCCTGGAAATTTGGATCAAGAATGATGTTCTCGATATCCACTGTCATTTCGATATCGTTAATTCGATCGAAGAAATAAGTTGTTTTAGTAGGGGTTGGAAGCATCGTCGCTTTATCGATCAAACTCAATTCCAACTTATATGATCCGCTTGGCAGGTTCTGAATATCCACACTTCTAATGTATGACACCACAGCCGATGTTTTGATTCTTGAAACTTTTGAAAAACCAGGCATTTCTTTGCCATTCGAATCTACAACTCGCTGCATCACACCAACCAAAGAATCTCCAAACATATGCGAGTTGTACATTTCCACGTAATATGGAATGGATTTATCTTCCGGTCCATAGAAATTAGACAAACGCGGAATAATCTCATATCCACTTTTCACCAATGGACTTTCTGTTGTACTTGGTTTTGCTTCTTCAGCAATCAATAGATCAGAAAACTGAACTTGTCCTGCACGATTAGGAACGACAACATTTAATGTTCCCGCAATTGCAGGCGCATCAGAATTGATATCCATAATTGTCACCTCAGCTGTATAATTTCCAGGAGTAAGGATGAACTGCTGCGCATCATAAAAATCGGTAACAATAGAATCGCGAAGAATGGGCCCGTTCAATGCATAAGCCATGTCTTTCACACTTTTTCCAGCGGCATCTTTAATAACAGTTTGCACTCCAACTGTAGAATGCATTCCTAAAGAATCTGTAATGTGTTTAAGCGTGTATCCAATGTATTGAAACTGAATATCAACCAGAGCGCCTTGACCCTGAACGTAGTAAGTTCTATAGTCGAGAACAACTTCAACCTGCTTTTGAGCAAGTGCTTGTTTCGAAAATGGTAAGATTGATACAAACAGAAGCAATCCTATCCGTGCGACTAAATTTTCCATGAATTAAAGGTACGAAAATGATTGTAACGGATTAGTCAATGAGTCTACGATTGATTTAACCGTAAAAAATATTGATTTAAAAGTTTACTGATATTCAACAGAATAAATGGTGACGTTTAGTAAATCTTTAGTTTTTTTTCGTTTAACACTTGCCAAAAAGGAAAATAGCACTACTTTTGTCGCGGAGAGTTGGCAGAGTGGTCGATTGCGGCGGTCTTGAAAACCGTTGTACCGCGAGGTACCGGGGGTTCGAATCCCTCACTCTCCGCAGGAAATTGAATCCCGAAGACGTTAGTCTTTGGGATTTTTTCTTTTAGAGCATTTCGAAACTTGTTTCGGATTGGCATGAAAGGAAAAGCACGAAGTTTTCTATGAAAACGAGGGATTCAATTTGATTAAGCGGCACCCGATGGGGATATTTAATCCCTCAGATTTGCTAAGCTTTTTTGTTTTAAACACTATTCTTTATGGCTACTTATTTCGTTTACGCAATCGCGAGTATTGAAAAAGATTGGATTTATGTAGGGATGACCGATAATGTGATTCGCCGCTTTAACGAACATCAAAAAGGTTATGAGAAAACTACAAAACCATATAGGCCGTTTATATTAATCTACTCTGAAGAATGTATTGATCGTTCGAGCGCAAGAATTCGAGAAAAATATTGGAAAGCGGCTTCAGGAAAGAAAAAACTACGCTTCATCAGAAATGAAATGGTACCGGGGTTCGAACCTGCCTGACTTACGCAGGAAGGCAGGTCCCTCACTCTCTGCCTGAAACGGCAGACAGGTCCGCAGGAAATTGAATCCCGAAGACGTTAGTCTTTGGGATTTTTTCTTTTATAGCATTTCGAAACTCGTTTTCGGAATGGGAAAAGGAAAAAGCACGAAGTTTTCGAAGAAAATGAGGGATTCAATTTGATTAAGTGGAACCCGATGGGGATATTTAATCCCTAAGATTTGCTAAGCTTTTTTTGTTTTAAACACTATTCTTTATACCCAATACCAAACGAATTCTGACTTTTACCTTTTGATTTTTTACTTTTGACTTGAACATGAAGTCTTCAGAAATTATCGCACTTATTCAAAACAACAACCTCATCGAAAAAACGATCGTTGTTGAGCGCAATGATTTCTTAAAAACTGCAGGAAACATTGACACCAACATCTATTTCATTCAGGAAGGAAGTTTGCGTGTTTTTGTTTATGATGGCGATGAAGAACGAACCATTCGCTTTGGGTACAAGAACAATATTCTGGTTTCTCTGGATTCATATTTGACTGAAAAACCATCGGAATTCATCATTCAGGCAATCAAGAAATCAACTATTTATGTGATTCCAAAAACAACATTTACGCAGTTTATTCAGCAGGATGAAAATCATTTACGATTGTGGATCAGTATTATGGAAGATTTGGTGATTCAGCAGATTGAGCGCGAAAAAGACTTACTCACCTCTTCACCCAAAGAACGCTTTGAACGGGTTTTGAGAAGAAGTCCGCAACTGTTTCAGGAAATCTCCAACCGGCATATCGCCAATTACCTGCGCATGACACCTGAAACACTTTCCCGCTTGAAAAAGTCTTGATTTGAATCAATGTTTATGCTTTTCCAGCTTCAGACCTTTGTCGAAAATAAAAGGTTATGAAAATGGTAAGCAACGAACTGATTAACGACTTGAAGTCAAGAACGGAAAAGGTACTGACACAATCTGAGAAATTTCTATCGTTATCAAATGAAGAATTGAATTACAGAACTTCGCCTGATAGCTGGAGTGTTCTTGAATGTCTGGAACATTTGAATCTTTACGGTCGATTTTACCTGAAGGAAATGAAAACCAGAATGGAAGAAAGTCCCAAGAAAAGTGCTGAAATTTTCAAAAGTGGGTTAATTGGAAATTACTTTGCCAACAGTATGCTTCCGGTTTCGACAGGCTCAACCAGCGTTTCATCCACAAAAAAGCCAAACAACATGAAAACCTTCAGTAATATGAATCCCATCAACAGTTCATTGGATAAACGTGTAATTGAGGAATTCATTCAGCAACAACATGAAATGCTGCGTTTACTGGATTTTGCCAAAAACCGGAATCTGAATATAATAAAATGCGGTATCACCATATCGAAATTGATCAAATTGAAATTGGGTGATACGTTCCGATTTGTCATCTATCACAATGAGCGACATTTGATTCAGGCGAAGCGGGTTTTGTCAGCTATTGTTCCTTAAATTCATTTAACAATTATTCTAAGGAGTGCGGGTATTTTCTGCTTAACTTTTGGTTGAACGAAAAGTACTTATGGATCTCAAATCAAATGAACCCTTCTGGCTGGTCAAAAATGGCCTGATCGAAACGTATCCTTCTCTTAGAAAAGATCAAGAATGCGACGTTTTGATCGTTGGAGCGGGAATTACAGGTTGTTTAGTTGCGCATCAATGTATTCAGGATGGATACAATGTCATTTTGATCGACAAACGCGAAGTCTGTAATGGGAGTTCTTCAGCTACAACTTCTATGCTTCAGTATGAAATTGACATTCCATTGCATGAATTGATCGAACTGATTGGTGAAAAAGGCGCAATTGCAAGTTACGAAGCGTGCTCAAAAGCTATTGACGATCTCGGGAAAATTACCAAAACGATCAAATCAAAATCTGGTTTCAGTAAGAAGAATTCGCTTTATTATGCCTCCCACAAAAAAGATGTAGCTGGGCTGAAAAAGGAATTTGAGACGAGAAAAAATGCAGGCTATAAAGTTGAATGGCTGGAAGCACAAACAATCGAAGAGAAATACGGAATTCACGGTTCTCATGGCGGAATTCTCTCAAATCAAGGTGGAAGTGTGGATGCTTTTAAATTAGCACACGAACTTTTAGCTTATAACAGTAAAAAAGGACTTGACGTTTTTGATAAAACCGAATTGATCGACATACAATACAAGAAGGGTTTTAATTTGTGTTCAACGAACACCGGATTTACCATAAAGGCATCACGAGTTATTTATTGCCTTGGATATGAAACGGTCAGTCTGATCAAGGAGCCATTTGTAAAACTGTTGAGTTCCTTTGCCATTGTTTCGGAGGTCGACAAAGACTTGTACGCGCAATACAAGAATCTTTTGATTTGGAACACATCAACGCCCTACTTGTATATGCGAACAACGGATGACCACCGGTTTTTGATTGGTGGTGAAGACGAAGAATTTCGCAATCCGGCTAAGCGTGATGCATTGATCGGACAAAAAGAGAAAAAGCTGATAGCGCAATTTCAAAAGACCTTTCCGGAAAAAACATTCTATTCTGATTTCGCCTGGGCAGGAACATTTGGAGAAACAAAGGACGGATTACCATACATTGGTGAACATTCGGATTTCAAAAATTCGTATTTCGTTTGCGGATTTGGCGGAAATGGAATTACATTTTCTGTTACAGGAATGTCTATGGTTTCCGATTGGCTGAAGGGTAAAAAACATCCGTTGTCCGAGTGGTTTCGCTTTGGAAGATAGTATCATTTACGCATACAACACCTGACAATTCGAACAACTGAAACTACGGCGTTTCTTGACTCCTGTATATTTCTTTACAATCGGTAACTCACAACGAAGGCACCAGTTTTTAGTATGTGCCAGCCAATGCTTCTTTAATTCGAATTGTTTCTTCCATTCGAGGAACTGGAAACTGTAAATTCGCGCTTCTTCGATCATTTGATTCAGCTTTTCAGCCGGTAATTTTCCAACTAACGATTCCGGATGAACCTTGATACGGTAAAGCACTTCGTTCTTAATGATGTTTCCAACTCCGGAAAAAATATCCTGCTCCAAAAGCGCATCGCAAACCATCATTTTTGGAATTTCTTTCAGCTTAAGCTTTGCTTTTTCAGGATCCCATAAATCGTTCATTATATCAACACTCCAATCATAGT
>CAMLET010000062.1 GCA_946479125.1 uncultured Flavobacteriales bacterium | reverse complement strand
ACGGAGAAAAAGTGAAGCAAACAACAGCTGCAAAAGCTCCTTCAGCTTACGATCAGGCGCAAATTCAAAATACATCAACAAGTACTGCTCCTCCTCAATTCCATGGAAGTGAAGGATATGAGGAAGCAATGCGTAATTCAATGCCTCAACGTGAAAAACAACAACCCGTTGTTGCTGAAACAAAAATTGGACGTAATGATCCTTGCCCTTGTGGAAGTGGTAAAAAATACAAACAGTGCCACGGAAAATAGGTCAAAATTGAAATATTCAGTGAAATGCCGTCGATATTCGATGGCATTTTTTTTTGATAATCGATCAAAACCACCAAATACTCAACTATTAATTTAATCAGCTAATCGAGCACCACGAAATATTCATTCTGACATTTCGCAATGGAACATATTTCTATCTTCAATTACATAAGATTAGAAACTATGAAAAGCTACTTACTACTGATATGTGCGTTAGGAACGTACCTGCCAATTTTTGCCCAAAACTCTCCAGAAGTTTCTGCCTGGGCAAGTTCACATCCTGATGTTTATATTGTAGAATATCAAACATACAATTCCTTTACGGAAGACTTCAAAAACAAAATTGAAGGAAATGTTGTTGTTTATCATGATGAACTCAGTATCCAACTTTTGGAATCGTTTGATCAGATGAAAGGAATCGTAAATCATTCTTCAGATCAAAAAAGTTCTGAAGACCAGGAAATCAAAGATTGGCTTGGAGCACATGCTGATACAAAAGTGATAACCAAATCATACTACGACACTTGTGATTCGGCAACACAGCAATTGTATCATCAAATTGGTGCATTAGTGCTAATTGGTGAGGTTATTACAATAACTGACATTCGTAACTATAACTTTTAAACTGTAGATCATGAAACGTATTTTATATATCCCAATTGCGATACTTGCCGTTTTTACTGTACAGTTTTCAAACGCACAATCTGATGGGCCTTGTGGAGCTCCAGCAATATCAGTAGGTACAAACTGTGTTGTTACGAACGGAACTACCGCTGGAGCAACATATGCTAATAATGCAGCTAACGGAAATACACCGAGTTGTGCTGCACCAGGAGCTCCAGATGTTTGGTATTCATTTGTAGCACCTCCGGGTGGAGCTGTAAATATTTCCGCTACGGCAGGATCAATTACCGATGGTGGAATGGCTGTTTACTCCGGTGCTTGTGGATCATTAGCGCAAGTAGCTTGTGATGACGATAGCGGTCCGGGTTCAATGCCAGCTCTTTCCTTAACAGGTTTGGTAGCAGGAAACACATACTATCTTCGTTTTTGGAGATTCAGCTCAGGAACTGGAACATTTTCATTGTGTTTAACTGTTCCGGGGACAAATACAACATGTTCGGTTCAACAACCGATTTGTTCTGGATCACCGATCTCATTTACATCTAATAGCGGAGGTGCCGCTGCTAGTGTTGTTAATCCAGGAAATAATTACAATTGTTTATCAACATCACCAAACCCAAGCTGGTATTACCTTGAAATCGCTACAGGAGGAAACCTTATTGTTGACATTACAGCTGGACAAGATATCGACTTTGCAATTTGGGGACCATTTGCTAATATAGCTGCTGGAGCAGCGGCTTGTAATACTTATGGAATGCCTGCGGATTGCTCCTATTCTACGTCAGCAACAGAACAAGTTCAGGTAAATGGAGTTGTGACAGGGCAGGTTTATGTATTGCTAGTGACGAACTTTGCTAATGTTGTACAAACCATTAACGTAACAAACGGTGGTGGTACTGCAACAACTAACTGTGCAATTGTTCCATTACCAGTTGGATATTCAGATTGGCAGGCATATCTGGCTACTGACAAAGTTCGTTTAAGTTGGAGTACAGAATCTGAGACGAACAGTGACTTCTTTGCTGTTCAGCGCTCAAACGACGGAGTTCTTTGGGAAACAATGGGCTTTGTAGATGCTGCAGGAAATAGTAGTTCAACTAAGAATTATGCATTCACGGATGAAAAACCAAAAGTTGGTGTAAACTATTATAGGATAAAACAAGTCGACTTAGATGGGCATGCTGATTACACTACGTCAATACCTGTTGAATACCAAATTACATCGCCTTTGGATGTTTATCCAAATCCTGCAAAAGGATTGATCTATGTGAAAGAAAAGCAATACGCTATTCAAACAGTGGAATTGGTGGATGTTACCGGAAGAATGTGGACGTTAACTCAAACAAAAGGAAATAACGGGGTTTCTGTAGATATCAGCGAGCATGCAAAAGGAACATACACTGTTCGTTCAACAGACGAAATGGGGAATATGTTCTCTACACTACTGGTTATAGAATAGTAAAATGAAACATTCATCAAAATGCCGTCGGTTTTCGATGGCATTTTTTTTGTTCAATCAAAACTGCGAAATACTCAACTAGAAGTTTAATTCGATAACTCTTTCATTTAAAATGGTGTTCAGGAAATCCATGAGCTCCATCTCGCCGTAGCTAGATTAAAACAATATTTTTATGGCAATCAAGAAACGTTTACTATTCTTGCCTTCACTACTCATTTACTCTTTTACTAACGCACAACAATCCGATCAAATTTCAGACTGGATTTCAACACATCCAGATGTACACATCATTTCAACAGACAATTATTTAACCATCTCTCAATCTTTCAGAGAAAAAATAAAGGATAAGGTAATTGTATTTAACGGACATGTCACACTTGAAGATATACAGGAATACGAAAATCAACAGGAAAGTGTAGTGACTCAAATTCCTTTTACAGGTCTTTCAGAAAATCAGGAAGTCAAAGATTGGCTCGCAAATCATCCGGAAATAACAATCTTATCACGCTCCTATTTCAATAGTTTGAATAATGATGAACAAGTTACTCACATTGAGGGACGTTCAATGATTCTGATTGGTGAAATACTAACAGCAGAAGATATCCAAAATTATTAATTCAATCATTGAATTTTGACAATTATGAAAGCAAAGAAAATATCTTTTGTTCTAACCCTCGCTATCACCATTTTATTCAATCAAAAAACAACAGCACAGACTAATACGCCTTGTGGTGCTACAAATTTACCTGTCAATGTTCTTTGTCTTAGCACTGCTGGAACTACAGTTGGTGCAACAGCACAAACAGATGCAGCAAACGGAGGAAGTCCTTCTTGTGGATTTATGGGTCCAGATGTTTGGTACAGTTTAGTAGCTCCCTTAACAGGTAGTATTCGCATTCAAACTACAGCTGGATCAATTGGCGATGGTGTAATGGCCCTTTATTCTGGTCCATGTGCTTCGTTAACACAAGTTTTGTGTATAGACAATTTTGCGGGAAGCTTTATGCCTTCTTTCACTACTTACAATTTAACACCAGGAGCAACTTACTACGTTCGCTTTTGGCGAAATGGTGGCGGCACCGGAACCTTCGGCATATGTGCAACAAGCGTATTACCTCCGACAGGAAACGCTATTTGTTCAACTCAAACGCCAATTTGTTCCGGATCACCAATTACGTTTTCAGCAAATTCTGGCGGAGTTCCTGCATCTCAAGCCAATCCCGGAAACAACTATGGCTGTCTTAACACTTCACCCAACCCAAGCTGGTATTACCTTGAAATTGCAACGGGAGGAAATCTGGTAGTGAATATTTCGGCAGGTTCTGATGTGGATTTTGCGATTTGGGGACCGTTCCCTAATCTTACAGCAGGATACAGTGCATGTAACAACTACGGCACACCATCGGATTGCTCTTATTCAACTGCGGCTACGGAACAAGTGAGTGTTCCTGGAGTAACCTCTGGACAAGTTTATGTACTGCTCGTCACCAATTATGCAAACACTATTCAAAACATTAGTGTAAACAATGCTGGAGGGGGAGGAACGGCAACTACGAATTGTGGTATCGTTCCACTACCCGTTGGATATACTAGTTGGCAAGCCAATCTGGCGAACAACATGGTTCGTTTAAGTTGGACTACTGAGAGTGAAACAAACAGTGATTATTACGCTATTCAACGATTGGCAAATGGAGGAATTTGGGAAACCTTAGGCTTTGTTGAGGCAGCTGGAAATAGCAGTACACCTCTTTCGTACTCTTTTACCGATGAAAATCCAGTAGAAGGAGTGAATTACTATCGCTTAAAACAGGTTGACCTTGATGGTAAAGCGCACTTCACCAATACAATTCCTGTTGAATACAATATTGTTACTGACTTAGAAGCATATCCAAATCCAACAACGGGATTGGTTCTTGTAAAAGAGAAAGCGTTCAGTATAAAAACAGTTGATCTAATTGATTTGACGGGAAGAAGCTGGGAGTTACCTTATTCAAAAGGAAATACCGGAGTTTCAGTTGATGTAAGTGGTCATGCAAAAGGAACTTACACTTTACGTTCAACGGATGAAATGGGGAACCTTCGTTCTACCCTATTAATTCTGGAATAGAATATCCAATAACTAAGGGCAATTTCCATTTCGATTCAGTATTTTTGAGTTGTGATGAAAATTGCCCTTATTGGTACAGGAAACGTAGCAACGCATCTTGCCAAGCGTTTAAAACAATGCTCAATAGAAATTGTTGGTGTTTTGGGTAGTTCCAAAGAAAAGACAATCCAGTTTTCCGAAAATCATCAAATCAATTCATTCTCATCTTATTCTGATTTATCTAAAGCCGAACTAACCATAGTTTGCGTTCAGGATGATCATCTTAAAGAAGTTCTTGCGAACGCTTTGAACTACAGTAATTGTGTTACAACTTCCGGAACTTTTGATATCAGAAATCTAAATAGTTCTTCATTTGAGTCTGGCGTTTTTTATCCGCTTCAAAGCTTTTCGAAAGATGCAATAATCGACTTTGAAAAAATCCCATTCTTCATTGAAACTGAAAACAAAACATTCGAAGGAAAACTAATAGAACTGGGAAATGTGTTGGGTAAAGAAGCAATTCAAATGAATGCAGAAAGCCGTTTAAACCTTCATGTTACAGCAGTTTTCCTGAACAATTTCACGCACCACATTTCAGCGTTGGCAAACGAATTTGCACAATCAAAAGGTGTGGAATTCTCCTGGTTTGAGGCGCTTATTGACGAAACGTTCCGAAAAGTGAAGAAAGGCGCTTCGTTCGGTGATCAAACGGGTCCGGCACAACGTGGCGATAAAGAAACAATCGAAAAACATTTACAGTTACTCGACGAAATGAAGGCTAAAGTTTACGCTACTATTTCTGAAAGTATTCATCAAAAATCTAATCAATGATCAGTTACAAAGAACGACTTCCAAAAATCAAAACGCTTATGTTCGATGTAGACGGCGTTCTTACTGATGGTCAAATCTATATGCTGAAGGGCGAAGTTGTTCGTGCACTTCATTCCAAAGATGGATACATTTTACAACTTGCCGTAAAAAAAGGGTTTAAGATCTTCATCATCACTGGCGGAAAGTCAGAAGAACTAAAAGAGCGTTTACTTGGAACAGGAGCTACAGAAGTTCACTTACGTGCTAACGATAAACTGAAAGTATACGAAGAAATTGTAAGCAGACATCAATTGAATGAAGAGGAGATCATGTACATGGGCGATGATATTCCAGACATTCCTGTTCTTCGCAGAGTTGGATTTTCATGTTGTCCGCAAGATGCAGCGAGTGACGTAAAAGCCAATGTTCATTATCAAAGTCAACTATTGGGCGGACAAGGTTGTGTTCGTGAAATTGTGGAACAAATCTTACGCGTGCAGTCGAAATGGAACATTGAAGAAGATTGTCACTGGTGACTTCGACATCTCGACTACGCTCGATGACCGAAACTCAGCTACCATTCTAGTCCACTAAATGAACTTAAGAAACTGTCACTTTGAGTGATTCCGACGGGAGGAGGAATAGTATCGAAAAGGGCAGTTACTTAACCAATTTCACCATTGCACTTCCGTTTTCGGAAAGAATTTTGAAAAAGTAAATTCCTTTTGGATAATTATTTGTTGAAAGGGTAAAGTTTCCGGCTTTATTTGCAATCGTTTCCAACTCCTGACCAAGTTCGTTGTAAACTACCACATCTACCACTTCATTTTCTGGAAGCTCTACGGTGACCTCGTTTTCAAACGGATTAGGATAAACAGAAACATTCAACAGTTCATCATTCTCCTTTGCATCGAGCATGTCATAGATAACAGGGTTTGTAACACCCGGAGGATAGTAAGAATCACTACCGATCTTCACGATGAAAAGTGAACTTCCGCCACAACAGTAATATTCATGAGACCCCACAAAGGCAGCAAATCCGTCTTTTGTAGCAATAATCTGATTTACATTATCCTGACCAATATTGTTGTAACCAGCATCGCTTACATCCCAGTAAAATCCTGCTGCATACCTCGAGCAAATGTTATCTTCTCCATCAGCAAAAGTTGGAAAACCAGGATCTTCCACTTGTCGAATAACAAAGTACTTATCTACAGACGCAGTATAGCGCACATAATGCGTATATCTACCCGTTCCTGTTCCAGTAGTAAAATAGAAATCATAGATTTGATCACCAACTAGATTAATGTCCACATTGTAATAATCCCAATACTGAGCGCCAGGAAGTTTTCTTTGCCCAATGGCCAATAGTCGGTTATCGTAGTAACGAATATCGTTCAATTCTCCCCAGCCATTACCACAATAGGTAGAATCCCAATACATTGTTCCATCGTTATGGAAATATCCCACATAACCTTTATTGACAAGTGAATCGGCAACGTATTCCGTTCCGCAAATCGCAAATGTGGTATCAGAAACAATGTTTATGGCTCTTAGAAAATCATCACCACTTGTCCCCCATTTCTTACTCCAGATCATGTCGCCATTTTTATCTACACGAAACATGTAAAAATCAACGTTTCCATCCACAGTACTATCCGTTTCTGCAACGGCAATAATACTTGTATCAGCGAGCATTATTGCACTGTGAACGCGCTCCCACGAACCGTAATCAAAATATTTCTCCCACTGTAAATCGCCTGCAGGATTGGTAAAAAACAAGTAAGCATCAAAATTATGTGAAACTCCGCTATTCGAAGTTCCGATAACGTAATGACCAAAATTATCGACTGAAAACACACGCTTTCCTTCTTCAAATTCAGAACCACCATAAGCTTTTGACCAAAGGTAATTTCCTTGTTTATCCAAATTCATCAGGAAAGCCTGATTTGGCGCATTTTCAAAACTTGAAGATGAACCAGTGATCAAGTAAGAAGAATCGACAAGCTGTGTCAATCCCTGAGCTTCGTCGTAACCATTTCCTGAAAACACTTTGTAGAAAGATGCAGGCTGTGAAAAACCAACAACAGTCAAAAACAAAAAGCCGAATAATGTACTTAATCTAGATTCCATACTGTTCTTAAATATGCTGATTTACCAAATCCGCCACTATAACACACACCGATAATATCATCGGTTCCAACCGACAAAGTCATTTTTTTACCCACATACGTTGCAGACAAACCTCCTCTGAATGTTGTGAAACCACCGTAATTTACGTTGGCAACCAACAAAATGGATTTCACAGGTTTATAAGCTGCTCCGGCATAGATTACCGAATTCGATTTCAAAGTTGGAAACAAACGAACCCCAAAATAGGATTGCAGTTTTTTATCGCTATTAAAATCAATCAGTTTTCCAGCCTGAATGTATCCCGGAAGCGCATAAGCTCTGGTGTAAGTTGAATCATGATCGATACCAAGAGAATCCAGAACGCTGTAATCATCTCTGTTGAAAGGTGAATTGTCACCAAACAATTGATTTAATCTGAAACCGCTGAATGAATATGTTGAATCAGCCTGATAACGCTGCATCGGCGAGTTAATCATTGCAAATCCAATATTCGAAACACTTAATTCCATAACCGTTTGTGTTCCTTTTATCCAGGGAACTTTCAGTTTGTAGCCAGCATCAATACAAACTCCCAAACCTTTTGAAAACTGCTTTCCGGTAGTGTAAGCTAAATCACCGTGAACATTCAACTTTACTACAGATGCATCAGCACTTTGATACAATTGTCCTTTTGTGATTTCACCTTTAAACTGATCCTGAACGTTTACCATGTTGAGAAAGAAGTAACTTCCATTCTCTTTATTTCTTAAACCGAACCCTACTTTCTGAAAACGGGTAAAACTGATGCTTGTCTTCGTAAAAAAAGCGGTATCCCCCAAATAACCTTCATTTCCGTAGAATACCAGACCAAAAGGATCTTTGCCGTATTTAACTGAGCCTAAAGCATAATATCCGGCTTTAACACCCCAATCCCATTTTCCATTTTTGAACAAGGAATCGCTGCCATGAAAATAAGTGACATCGTTATTTGAAAGAATTCCGGCAAAATTGATACTTCCATGTTTATCGAAAGACCTGTCTTTCATTTCCTGATCAATATAACCGCCGTAAACCAATTTGTTCAGCATTTCATTTTTAAACGAAGTCGATTGAATATCGAATTGTCCGTTTACAATAAGCTGCTTTCCATAACCGTTGATGGTATCAAATCCTTCCGGCAAATTGGTTTGAGCCTTTCCCGTTAAACAATTGAATACTAAAAACAGGGCTAAAAAATACTTCATTAGATATTGTGTTTAACTGCAATTTTAGCTCGGATCTTGAACTTTAAAAAAGCGTTTTCAGGAATAGAAACTTGTGTTGAGAGATTGGTAACCTCATCTGGTGTGTTCAAAACCGCTTTAACACAAACCTTTTTAGCGCTGTTCAGCATTTCAACCTGAGCGGCAGAACAGTTAAGTGTAACAATTGAATTCTTTTGCTGAATTCCATTAACAATTTGACCATAAACGCTTGAAGCAATTGAATTATTTGCAACAAACTGAGTGATCACATTTCCATTTGCATCTAAAAAGTAAAGCATTAAATCTGCCTGTAAAGGAAAAGCATTGTCAACGTCGATAATCAAATCACCACTTTCTATATGTGTAGCATCATAATTCTGATTCAAAGAGAATGAGAATGTATCTATTATTGTCAGATTATTGGCACCAATATTCAAAGGAAGATTTCCTGTCAGATGCACGTTCATTGGTCGGGAGTCATACACTTCATCCCAGCCACCCGAAACATTTCCCCATGGATTTACCTGAATCTGATAGGCGATTTCGTTTTGAGCACCGTGATTTTCTAAAAACTGTTCAATGTTGCTGTTTCCGCCGTTGAAATCAATTGCTGTATTCGTAGAAGTGAGATTGCTGTAGTTTCCGTATGCCGGATTAATGTTAATCCAACTCCCCACAGTTGAATGAGACAATGCTACGGTACTTCCCTGAACATTTGTGTTTTTCAACGAAATCAATTTTGCTCGGGCCGACAATTTGAAACCGTTTTCGATATTGAAATTCAAAGTTGCAGCATCTAGATCAATTGTTCCATCAACAATTTTCGTAAGAACATCAATGGATTTGGTCAATGTGTCAGAAAATGTCTGTGATCCAAAATAACCACGGGCATAGTCGAGTTTCAATTCATCCATTGTAAATATAAAACGCAGACTGTCCAGATTATTAACGGAAACTGTTGATCCAGCCGGATCAGATTTAACCGTCAATTTTGATTGAAGTTTGTTAAAGGAAGTTCCGTATTGACCTGTAAGATCAATGTGATAGCCTGATAAGTCTACATAATCTGTACTTGAACTTGGATTAGCATTAGAACCTGCAGGAACGGCGAATTGCTGAACGAACATTTGTCCGTCTTTCACAACGCCAGGTAACTCTACTTTAAAAATAGTAGCTGTTTCAATCGGACTTTCAACTTTAATATGGATTCCACCCGATTTCACCCAGATAACTTTCAATTGTGTTGGTTCAATGTTGAAATCGTGCTCCTGAATGTTATTGACAAAACTTACGCCCGGATTGACTGTAATTCCTGCACCACCAACGTTAATTGCATAATTGTGTTTAATAGTTGTATCCGGAATTTTAACGACATCACTCAGTTTCAACGAAAAGATATCTCGATCAATTGCCAGTTCATAAACACCTCCATTCACCGAAATCACATCTTGTTCATCAGCCAGATCCTCCAGAGATAAGGTGTCTTCTACCAAAGGCAATTGCCAATTCGTATCCCACGAAGTTTTCTCTTTCTTTTTGCATGAAACAGCAAATAAGATGAAGAAACAAAGTGCTAAATATGAGTAATTTTTCATCGTCAATTTTAAAGATACGAAATGTACTGAAAGGTTGGATTTATGCGCGTTCAATTACAGTTGCATAACCTTGTCCAACACCAATACACATGGTAACCAAAGCATACTTCTTATTAGAGCGTTGCAATTCGTTAGCAGCAGCAAGTAAAATACGTGCTCCCGACATTCCTAGTGGATGCCCAAGTGCAATTGCTCCACCATTCGGATTGATGCGCGGATCGTTATCAACAACTCCAAGCGTTCTTGTACAAGCCAAAACCTGAGCAGCAAACGCCTCATTCAACTCTAGTACATCCATTTGATCCAATGTCAAACCAGCCAATTTCAAAGCTTTTTGAGAAGCTTCGACCGGACCAATCCCCATAATACGAGGTTCAACTCCTGCAACAGCTGCTGAAACAATTCGAGCTAAAGGTTTTAAATTTTGTTCTTTCAATCCATTTTCTGAAGCCAGCAACAAAGCACAAGCTCCGTCATTTAATCCGGATGCGTTTCCTGCAGTAACAGAACCATCTTTTTTGAAAGCCGGACGCAATCCGCCAAGTGACTCCATTGAAGTTC
>CAMLET010000061.1 GCA_946479125.1 uncultured Flavobacteriales bacterium | reverse complement strand
AACATCAACTGAAACGTGCCGTTGCGTACAAATTGCACCTATCAAATCCCCAGGAAGTGAATCCGTGATATACTTGCTAATGTCTTCGATCAGTAAAAGCCCGTTTCGGTAATGCTCCAGTATGTAACCTAAAGCCTGAGCCATTTCCGCAAGTGTCATTCTTTGCCCATTGTCTTTGAAAATGGAAACACGCTTGGCAAACGGGCGGGTTACTTTGGCGAAGGCGGGAACTTGTGAAAGTTTGATTAAACCAATGTTCGGAAACTTCGCGTTTGCGTGGTCGTCCCGAACGTTTCCAAATTCATTGTTTACATCAAAAATTAGAACTTTTCTACCTTGTTTGGTGGTGTTACTTCTTAGATAATCCGCAATTTGGCAAAGGGTCTGAAACGTTTTTCCGACCCCTTTGCGCCCTGCCACCATGATTAATTTTGCTTCTCTCCATTTGTGCGACATGGGAGATTGATTTAGGAAAATTCACGGTCGCAGATTATGCGACCTTTGCGCCTTGTGATAAGTATGTTAAGTGCTTTTGATATGCTAGAATGCGGTTGTTTTGTTGACGAAGTTTAAAGGCAACTGTGAACATTTGTGTAAGATGGCTGAGAACTGCTGCAATCAATCGCTGTGTAGGCGTTAGTTCCATGTTCTGCTCCATCAGCACCTCTATGAGCGGTTCGCGAATGTCGCTTAGTGTATTGGAATCGACTTCGAAAATCTCATCCAATTGCTCATTGGTTTGCTTCATGTAATCGTCAAACGTTACCCCGTCCGAAACTTCAATAGACAAATCAATTTCTCCATTGAAAGCCATTTTTTCAATTTTGGTTTCGGGAAATTTCGACATCCATTTAAACGGAATCGGTGCAAGTTGGGCGTAACCTTTCAAAAGCGTGTCGGCTGTCTGTTCGGCAGCTCTCCGTTTTGTATGTGGTGGAAGATCTGAAAGCGGATTGCCTTTTGATTCTTCCAAGTCCAACGGTTCATCGTCTTCATTTATTGGAGATGTTGAACCCGAACCACTACCCGCCTGATTGTAAGAGCGCTCAATTATTTCTTCTTCAAATGGATTGTAATTGTCAGAAATGAAAGAGTCGGGATCGCTTTCAAACGTTTCTGCAGGAATATCTGAATCGCGTTCAACCTCGGCACTTGGCCCGTCATCAAATAAGGTTTCAGGTTCTTCGCTTATCTCCGTTTGTTCAAAGGGTGGTTCTGCTTCCAGTTCTTGCAAAAAATCCGATTCGGGTTCATACGTTTCCAAGAACTGTTTTAACTCTATCAATTCATCGAGTGAATGACAATCCGGAATGCGTTCAGGTGGTATTTGTTTTTGCTCAATAAGGCTTTTAATGGCATCGAGCATCATTTGTTCTTCTGCGCTAGGTCTACCGGCACTAGCACGTTTATAAAAGTCCATGACTATTTTGATTTAGGTTTGAAATTGACGTACGCACTTATGAGTGTGTCAATTTTTTGATACTTCGCTAATAATTTGCGGTGTGCAGGAATGGATTTATCCAGTTTTAAAAATTGGGACAAAGCACGTTTGGCAAAATCCCGCGTTCTGCCGAACATGGCTGAAATTTTACCATTGTCTAACTTTACATAATTGTGAACTAATACACAGACAAGCATTCGGGCTTCTGTAATTTCCTGCCCCCGCTCTTTCGACGTCAATAATTCATATTTAGTAAATGGCTTGTCGCTTTCTTCATAGGCTTGTACAACTTTGTTGATGATGTACGGACCTAAATGTTTACCGTCTGTTTTTCCTATCATCACAGGAATTGAATCCAAATAAGAATTTATTTCTGTGGCTCCGAATTTGGCATATAACAAACAAAATTTGGTAAATGCCTGTACAAACTCCTTGGTTTGCGTATTGAAATTATCGGGAATATTCATGACCGAAATATTTTACCAAGTCCTACAATTGCGCCTATTCCAATCAGTACAGCAACCACCGCCCCCGTTTGGGAAGATTCTTTTTTCGAATCCCATTCTTTACGGATCAGCTTTTCAAGTTCCGTCGAAAATGAATACAATGAAGTGTATTCTTCTTCGGTCACAACTCCGTCATTCAATACTCTTGAAAATTCAATATCGAATAAGGATAGTTTTTCACGTAATGAATCACTAAAGTCAGTCGGAACAAGTCCATTATCTTCCATGAATTCCTTGTGTGGCATATCATCCCCCATTAACAATTGGGACGTGTTTTCAGCTTCCATTTTGCCTAATTTTTAATTAGTAACCTGAGCGGGTTCTGTCAGCTCTGTTACTTCTGCCCTCGAAATAAAACTTGCCTGTTTTGGATATTCTGAATCCGGGCATTTGGGCTTGATGAGCTAAATCCGCTAATTTGTCTTTTGTGTTGTGAATCATGGCTTTTGCACGTGCAACAATTACTTTCCCTTTTTGGGTTCTGTTGATTTCGTTAATTACCTTTTGGGTTACTCCGTACTTTTTATGAGTTTCGGTTAATTGGACATGACCAGGTTCGAAATCTGGAATGTCTTTGTTGATGTAATCGTTATCGTATTCGTGAGGTTCTTCTTCGGGCTTTTCTTCAATTTGAACCACAGGGGATTCTTCTCCCGAACCGCCTTTCTCGGGCTTCAGGTCCGTTACAATTACACGATACTCGTTTTCTCTTAAGAATTTCAACCAGTTTTCGACTTCAATGGATGCCTGATAAGGTTCTAAATCGGTGTTCGTTTCATCGTCAGCGTTGAACGTTGACATTTTCATGAATTGATTTAAAGCAAGATCAACAGTTAAAATGTTCTTTTGCTCGTTTACCTTTAAAAGCAGAGTGGGTATATCCTCCTTACCTTGAAGTTGATAAACGGCAAGCGTTTTAGCACTCTTATTGCGGTTGTCTCCGAGTTCAATGCTGAATACCTCCTTGGACTTTTCAGACACCAAACGAAGCTTTTCACCCGAATCATTTAAGAGGTCGTGAACATCGGGCGCAAGAAATATCAACCGATAAAAATTGAGTTCTTTTAGCCGTTTGTGACTTTCTTTCTGCAATTCCTCCCACGCTTTCACGAGGTAATCCGATGCGCCTTGGTGGTCTAAAATATGCTGCACACGCTCCTGTAAATCGTCTACCTCTTTTACATGTGTTCCGATTTCTCTAAACGCAACTATCGAAATGAATTTTTTCAATCCTGCGTGTCGTTGCTCTGCATTTTCTTTAGGAAAGGAAATGATTTTGGCTTCTTTCTTTTCTTCTTCTTTCGGGTCGGATTTAGTCGGTTTGTCGGCTTTAATTCCCTGCTTTTTTTCCTCTACTCGATTACCCTTTTCGTAATGGTCGATTATCTCGCTTGTGTCTTCTTCAGGATCTACAAATACAACCTTATGACCTTGTTTTTTGAGCTTTTTGAGCCATCCACTTAGCACATCATTTTGTCTTTTCTTCTCATCTGGGAATACGGCTTTTCGCTCTCGCTTATCCGTATAGACTTCGTCATAGTTAAACTGATCTTGATAGTGAAGCGCTTCGATAACCCTATTCTTTAAGTCTACTCGGATTTCCATATCAGGGTCGCCGAATAAGTCGCCGTTCATCATCGAATATTGACATAAAGCCAAATAAAAACCGTCTTTGTCTTTATCGACAAAATCAATATTGAAATCGCGTGTACCCGTTAATTTGGATTTACCATAGATGTAGTCGCCCTTTTTGAAATTGGCTAGTCTTTCCTCCAATTCGGGCGCGATCTCCATTAGTAAATCGTAGTTGCGCTCGTAAATGCTGAGTTCATCAAACTGTATCTGAATCGCAGTTTGCTCTTTCAGTGGTTCTGTCAACCGTTGAGGATGCTGTTTTACCTCCTCTCTGACATCTTCAATGTAGGCAATCGCTTTGCCAGTTGCTAAAAGGTTGATTGCTTTCTTACGTGAGGTATTCCAGGAAGTACCTTCGTAAGCAGTAATGAGTGAAGCTAATTTTGACCAATTACTTGTCAGCTCCTTGTTTGTTAACGCTAGATTCTCTTCTAGGGTGAACTTTTCATTCTTGGACGGCATGGCGGTTAATACTAAATTGCTCGCCTTTGTCAAATCGGTTCAATGTTTTACCGATTCTTCGACCGAAAAAGCATACGTTTTCCGATACGAATTCCATTCCTAAGAATGCTTTTCTTTTGATGTCTGTTTGCATCGCTTGAAATATTAAAATTAATACTCTGCGACACCTTTGAATTGGGGCGTTTGGACAAGCCCGTTTATTTAGGGGCGTACAAAAAATGTACGTGTAGGTACTTATTCCAACGTCGATATTTTCAAATTGTTACATCGGATCGAAAATATTTTTGTGTCTTAACATTTCTTTACAAATCGTGGGCTTTCAGTAGTTTAAAAGGTGTTTATCGACAAAATTTAATCGGTCGTATAGTCGGTTGAATCGGTTTGTCTACTCGGAAAGTCAAATTCGTCGAAATCAATTCGAATCGGTTTCGACCAGTTGCCGACTATCCATGAAACAGGGATTTGTTCGTCGATGAAAAAAGAGAACTAATAGGGTCGGAAAGTCGAATTAAGGCAGTCGGAAAGTCGGGTTTATCGAAATATAGAAATCGAATTATTCATGCCCATCATTAGGGTGTCTGCTATCAAAAAAATCACTCATTTGAAAAATACTTCTGAATACTTTTTTTTCGGCTTCCCATTTCTTTAATCCGTCGTTCATGAAATCAGCGCTTAAATACTTCTTACTGTATTTTTTTAAAGGACTGAAAAAACTATTCAAATGGTAGGAATTCATAAAAACATTTGCAGCCTCAAAATAATACCCGGCAATAAGTGATTCATTATATCCGACTGCTTTTGCCATATCGGGAACGGAACCTAAAGCTGGTAGATTCTTTTGTTTAAGGTCTTCGTTCATTACTGCTTTATCGTTATAAAAGTCTTCGAAAGAAACTCTGGTTAACTCTGATAAAATGTCTTCATTCATTAGAAGGAAATCGCTATTGAAAGAGGCGATTTTAGCTGCGATTTGTTTTTCTTCTTTTGGAGTTAAATTATTAATAGAATCGAACAGGAAAGAGTAAGATGTATAGTCTGGAAAATCATAAGGACTTTTACGAGTAATTAATCTATTTACATTCATAAGCGGACTGCTTAAATCACTATACAAATACAATACATTCTCTAAATCTGTCAGCATTTCATAAGCAAGAATTTTAAGGTTTTCAGGTAGTCCACCATGAGCAAATTTATTTCGTTGTTCAGGCAAGACATATTCATAATAGTCTAACATTATGTCATTATCATTTGAATAATCTCTAATAGCCCTGACTTTTTTCGGGAGTGAATCCCAATGCCCACTTGCTCTACTCGCATCGTACATTTCCTTAAATATACCTTCGACCTGGGGAAGTATAATTGCGTAAAAGGCTAGCCATTCATTTGCTTTAAATAGCCGTTGCGCTTCTATAATTATTTCCTTTCGCTGTTCTTGTAATGGAAGGTTGAGTAAGTATTTTTCTACTCTCTCAAAAATCTTTTCAATCGGCTCAATTTTGAAGAACTCCTCATAGAATAGTTCTTTATTCTGTTTATAGATATTAGATAATTCAAAAGCTGTGTCCCCCCCACACCCTTCACTTGTGTACATTCTATGCCAACTACATTCTATGTTTTGATAGTCGTAGTTGGTTCCAAATGCTAAGTGATTAAAATCGTAAGGGCGAAAACTAATAGTGTTCATAAGATATGTTCGGGTTCCTACGTCCATTCCATATTTAGACATTTGAAAAGCACGCCCATACATTTCTTTGAAATAGAAATCGAGCATGTTTTGTCTTTCTTTTAAGCACCTGCCGTATAAATGGATTATTACATTACTACTTCTATGAACCTCATTTGCGAGCATCAACTTTTGAATTACCTCAAGATTTTCATATTTGGATATTAGCTCGTTAATTTCTTTCAAGTCTTTTTCTACGCTTCTCCGGATTATTGCCAATTGTGCCTTTGGCAATTTGTCAAAACCAAGTATAAAACAATAAAAATTATTTAATTCTGGGAAATCCGTCTTTGGCTTTTTTTTACCATCCATAGCATCTCTTACTGCGATTCTTTTTGGATCTTCCAGTTTAAAATGCTTTAAGACGGTCAAGATATTTTCACGAAGCGACTTTTGATTGAATTTGACATTACTCGTTCTATCAATCAGCTTAAGTGATTCAAAGATTATTTCATCCATGGAGCGGAACTCAAATAAACTCCTACCAAACGTCTTTAATATTTTATTTCTTAAAGATGAGTAGCCTATTTCGTTAGTCCCATAGTAGCTTAAGTGTATTATTTTAGATTTTTCCATGAATAGTTTTACTTCTATTCAAATCTACTTTAAATTATTTTGCCTTTATTCAGTAATGACATAAAATGCGAATGGAGTAAGACAGGCGTCTTTACTCCATTCACTAATCAACCTAACCTAACCACCTAAATCGAATCAAAAATAAATAATTTCATTTATACTTTACTTAAATAAGACCAACCTTTTTCGCAATAAACTTCGCTGTAAAATCAACTACCCTTTCAATAGACAGCGTTTGACCTAATGGAATATCCTTAAAATTCATCAGAGATTCTATAAACTCTTCCTGTAACTCATAAGGGGGTAAATATCCGATTTTAGAAGTCCAAATATCAATAAAACACTGTTGATAGAATCGAGTCCATTGCATATTAATGTATTCATTATACGCGTCCTGGTGAGCTTTTTTTTCATCAGCAGACATAACCTTAACACGAAAAGTTTCCTCCTTGTAATTGATAAAACTTTTGTATGTATCTGGATCATTTAATCCATAAAAATCGAAAAAGAATATTTGAGATTCATCTTCATAAAATTGGATAACGAACTCATTCATATAAATCACAATAGGACATTTGTCATCCGTATATCCTACATCGTTTGCCGTTTGATCCTCCGCTTTAGTACCAGAATAAAGAAGTGTAATACTAAGGGGAAAAGCTTTTACCTCATTTTCATCTGCATTCAAACCTTCAAAAATGAGTTTTCTTAACTTCTCTGAACACTTAGAGGATAAATTGACTTCCTCTGAACAAATTGCCGTTCTCCAGACTTGCATCAACCAGAATAGACGAAAGAGTTTTACCTCTTTTTTGAACTCTACAACAGATGCTTTTTCCAAACTTGCATTCATTCGCATTTTCGAAAGGAATTTGTTCGCAAATCCGGTTTCTATGATTCCAAATCGCTTTTCACAGCTTGGGCAAAAAACTTCGTCAACTGAAAAATCAGTTTCTGTTTTACTTCTCTCAATTTCCTCATCTGTCGTTTCCCTCCCATGAACTTCAAATAGTTTCTCAGGACTTGCTCCCTTAAAGCTTACGGTTGTGAAAGGATTGTTAGTAGACTTATCAAAACTCAGCGTTTTACCGCGTTCATTTGAACCATTTTCATTTAGTGCTCTTTTGGTAATGAAATCAGTTAAGAAGTGTGTGTTGGTTTCGGTCGCCTCATTTTCAAGGCAAAGTGCACATTTTTTCATATGAATAATGTAGTAATTTCTGTCAAAATGACAATGAACGATATAAAGTTTCATTAAAAATTACATTCAGAAATATTTAACTGCCCACTTTTCCATTTTCTACACCCCCCAATAAATAAGTCATTGTTTTTTAGTTGCCCACTCCGCCAGTGTTTACTGGGCAGTTACCGATTTAACATTTTTGAAACTTGTTCGTTCGAATAGAAAAACACAGTCCAGTAACTAAATTTTTTATTCAAAATGGACACACAAAAATTCACGGGTAAACAGTTGTTTATCATTGTCGGAATTAGTGTTTTGGCAAATGTAATCGGTGGACTTATTATCTACCATTTGACCAAACCTAAGACAACCGACCCAGCGACCACACCTCCCGTAGTGGCTAAACAGGGAACAACGCCAACGGTAACGACGGTAACACCACCGACAACCACAGGCGAAGGCTAAATCACATAACTAAATGAGTTATGAAATCAAATCACAAACGTACCCCATTCGCGGAGGTACTAAACCACCTAGATCGTAAGTACAGCAATTTTGATGGCACAGGTTTTCAAGAGCCGTACTATGATTACATCGAAGGAGCGCCCGAAGAACCAACTACGAGAGTTTATCAGGCAGACCCCTATCAAATCATTGTAGAAAATCCAGACAAAATTGCTCACAAGGCAATTCTTTTTGGGAAAAACAAATTCTCGTCAAAACCGAATTTCGGAAGTGATCCTGAAATCAAAATTACAATGGGACAGCCAGGCGTTGAATACGTCGAGTTGTTGGAATCTTCTGCAAGTGCATTTATTACCCAATTCATGCGAATTGAATCGGAGAACAAGTTGCAGATTTCTAAGTTCATCACAGTAAACGAACGAAATCCCAACGGGAATTCAAATCAACGTTCGCTGAATATGCAGCAGTTTAAATCAGCATATCAAAATCAGGAAAATATGCTGGATGCTCCGATTAACGAAAAAATTACGGGGTCTACTTTTTGGGAAATTGAGATTGAACCGCTAACACGGGTCTTTTACACGATTTTCCCTCTCTACAAAGTAGACATTTCCGAACCGTTAAGCGGGAACGAAGCAATCAAGACCTTTGCCCCTGCACGTGTCAACACAGCGGGCTTGGTATTACCACAGCAAAATCTGCTAACACGCAGATAAGCCCCTAAATCAAAGGTTGTCCACTCCATGTGGGCAACCTTTTAAAACATTAAGTCATGAAACGCATTAACTGGAATTTCTTTCTTCCTAAACCAAAACTTTCGGCTGACGGTTCAACCACATTGGACAGTTTGAAAGCTGAAAAACAACGTTTGGAAGCGCGTCTAACGCAGATTCCGACAACTATTGCGAATCTTCAAAACTCCATCAATTTAATGTCTTCGGATATTACTTGGCTGAATGGTTTGAACAACCGCAGAAAAAAAGATTGGGAAAAAGAAAACGGAAAGAGTGTCGAACAGGCAGTATATGACGCGAAAAACCTCACCGTGGATTACCAAGCGCAGATCTCTGCAATGAACACTGAAAAGAGCCGAATTCCCGCACAAATTGAAGCAATCGACCGTCAATTGGAAGCCTTGGTAAAAGGTGAAAGCGACGGACTTTCAAAAGGACTTACGGTCGCACATGCTCAACAACTAGGACAACTTGCATTGCAAAAGGAACAGGAAGTTATTACCCATGAAACCGAAATGCAAAAAGTTGAATTACAACAAGCGCAGGCAGTCACACAGGCTGAAACCGAAAAAGCCAAAGGAATGAACCCGCAATTGAAATGGGGGTTGATTATCGGCGGTTCTATCATCGTGATAATTGTTGTGGTGATGGTGATCCGTCAGCAAAAAAAGGCTTTAGCACTTAAAGCACTCGCACAATGAAACTCGCAGAAACAATATTAGACAATGAACGCAACCAAAGGGAAGCGGAGAACAATCAGCTTGTTCGCACCCGTCTTAAAGAGTTGGTATATGCGTTTCCAAAGGAAACTTTGGAAATTCTACATAAAACGGGCATATCCGTGGGCGTTGGTTTGCCATCGTCTGTTATCTATGCTGTTGTAGTCAAACATGTGGCTACAAACTCCCAACTACGGGAATCCATCGCAAAAATGCTTCTTGAAGCTGACGGATATTCGTCGGCTGACGGTGGAGTTTGGCAAATGGTTGGCGGTGCGCTGTCGGCTGTCGGTTCTGTTTTAGGAGGAATCGGAAGAGGTCAAAAAGAGCAGTCCGACGTCGATGCCGAAAAACAAGCCCAACTCATGCAACAACAATTGGATTTGGAGCGTGCAAAACGTAACCGTCAAATGTGGTTGATTATTGGAATTTCGGTCGTGGTTTTAACTGCGGTAATTATCGGAATACGAGCCTATCAAAAAAGTAAAGTCGCTATCAAATCAACAGCAACAGCAACACCCACACCTAAACTTCAATCGACATGAGTTTTATGACTGAAAAAAAGGCTCAAGAGGTCTTTAAACAACAGATGCAAGCTGAATTGACAAACGACGATTTAGCACGCGAACTGGAACGCCAGTTGAACGATGCGGGTTGGTATATTACGAGCGGACCAGACGGCACAACTATTAAGAGAAAAGACGGTTCACTTACCGATTCTGCAATTGACTTGTTCTATGCACCTAAAGAAAGCACGATTGCACCTAGTCCGAAAAATGACAACCCGAACCGTGGAATTTGGATAGCAGTAGGCATTTCCCTTCTCATCGCAATTACAGTAGTAGTGATAATTATAATCATTAAACGCAGAAAAAATGCGCCCAAGCTCGCAGGAATATAAAGACGGGGCGAAAGCTTACCGAAACGGTTTTTTATTCGGGGCTTTCATTGGAATCGTGATTTGCCTTTTTCTTCAAAAAGTCATTTGGTCGCTTCCCCTTGTTCTTGGACTCTTAGCGGGAGCAATAGCCATCAATAGAAAAATTTAGAAATTATGACAACAACAGCCCCTAATTCAACAGCCTTAACGGGAGGTGTCAAAATAAGTGATCCCCGTATTATTTCACCCGAAATAAAGGTTGTTTATCCGTCTGACACGTTGAAAGATCAAGCAGTTTCAGAGGTGCAAACCACAGCCCCAACACCACAGGTTTTGCCAATAGCAAACCCGACAATCACAGTACCAACAAAAGAAGTTACAGCAGTTACAACAGACACAACAACAACAACAACAACAACCAC
>CAMLET010000060.1 GCA_946479125.1 uncultured Flavobacteriales bacterium | reverse complement strand
GGCTCCAAAGTTTGAAGGTAAGAAAGAAGCTGACATTGCTCCTGCAGATAAAGCAGATTACGCATTGTACAAAAAAGTTAACGAAGAAGTAACTTCTGAATTAACAAACATGTCAGGTGCATTAGAGCAATACGAACAATTGAAAGAATTTGTTCCTATGGCTCAAAAACAATTGGAAGATAAATTCGGAAAAGGATTTACTCAGAAGCAATTGGACGAGTGGAAACCTACAACTGGTGAAGAAATGCAGTTGAAACAATTGGGTATGTACATCGCATCTGGTGAGTTGACTCCTGAAGCAATTGAGGAAGGTTTAGCTCAAATTGGTGCAATGGTTAATTACCAATTGGTAACTACTTACAACGATCGTGAATTTATTGGTGATGATCCGGATAACTTTAACGATGTTCAATACGGAAACAACGACGTTGAAGGTCCTGATGCATTGCACGGAACTCACGTTGGTGGAATTATTGGAGCGCTTCGTCACAACGGTTTAGGTGGAGACGGTGTTGCTACAGATGTTAAATTGATGTCAGTACGCGCAGTTCCTAACGGAGATGAGCAAGATAAAGATGTTGCTTTGGCAATTCGCTATGCAGTTGATAATGGTGCATCTGTTATCAATATGTCATTCGGAAAAGGATATTCAATGCACCAAAAAGAAGTTTACGAAGCTTTGGCTTACGCAGATTCTAAAGGAGTTTTGTTGATCCACGCTGCTGGTAACGATCATTCCGATGTTGATGTAACGGATAACTATCCAACAAATCATTACTCCTTCCAAACAAAGTTAAATCAGCACATGTTGACGATTGGTTCTTCAACTCGTGACATCAAGAAATTGGCGTCTGATTTCTCTAACTACGGAAACGAAAGAGTAGATGTATTTGCTCCTGGAAGTGAAATTTACAATTCAGTTCCTCAAAGTTCATATCAAAAATTGCAAGGAACATCAATGGCAGCTCCAATGGTTGCTGGTGTTGCTGCTATGTTGAAGTCGTACTTCCCGAATATGTCAATGTTGGAAATTAAGAATGTGATCTTGGAAACTTCTAAGAAGTACCCTAAGAATACATTCCCAATGCCAGGTGAAGAAACACAAGTAATGTTGAAAGATCTTTCTATTACTGGTGGAGTAGTTGATGTTAACGCTGCGGTTAAAAAGTGTTTGGCACTTGAGAAAGCGAAAAAATAAGCTTTAGAAATAATAATTAAAAATCCCCGGTTCTATTTTATTAGGATTGGGGATTTTCTTTTATCCAAATCTTTCTAAATGATTTCCCACAGACGTTTACAGAAGAACATGGATGAAGTAATTCAACAGTGGTTATTTAATATTAAACTTCTGTGAACCTCTGTGGGAAAAAAAAGGGTGGTTGAGCGGAGTCGAAGTCGAACCTTGTTATTAACTTTGTAGTCAATGAGACAATTCGATATTCCATCATATTACAAATCAGAAATAGTTGGTAAGATAAAATCCATTCGAAAGGATAAAGATCCTAGAAAGAAAGATTTTACGCCTACAAAACTGGATTTGGGAAATATTGAGTTTTACGTTTCCCGACACTTCGGATTTTGTTACGGAGTTGAAAACGCCATTGAAATAGCCTATAAAGCGCTTGATGAGAATAAAGGGAAACGCATTTTTCTACTCAGTCAAATGATTCATAACCCTTCTGTGAATGCAGATCTGCAAGAGAAGGGAATTCAGTTTATTCAGGATACAAAAGGAAATCAATTGATTTCCTGGGACGAGGTAACTTCTGATGACGTTGTGATTATCCCGGCATTCGGAACTACTCTGGAAATTGAAGCCTTGTTGAAAAGCAAGGGAATAGAGACAGAAAAGTACAATACCACCTGCCCGTTTGTTGAGAAGGTTTGGAATCGATCAGAAAAATTGGCAACGGAAGATCATACTTTGATCATTCATGGAAAATACAATCACGAAGAAACAAGAGCAACATTTTCACATACTGCTGCGCATACGCATGCTGTAATTGTGAAAGACATGCAAGAAGCGAAGTTTTTGGGAGAGTGTATTACGGGAAAACGAACGAAAGTAGAATTCTACGAATACTTTGCTGGAAAATATACTGAAGGATTTGATCCGGAAGTCCATTTGTCTAAGCTTGGTGTAATCAATCAAACGACAATGCTGGCATCAGAAACACAGGAAATTGCTGAGTATCTGAAGTTGCAAACGGAATCCCTTGAAAATAGCAGTAAACAATTCGCGGATACTCGTGATACCTTGTGTTATGCAACCAATGATAATCAAAGTGCTACTTATGGATTGATGGAGGTAGAGTTGGATTTCGCTATTGTTGTTGGTGGATACAATAGTTCTAATACAACGCATTTGGTTGAATTGTTAGAGCAAAAGACACCAACTTACTTTATTAAGGATTATCATCAGATTCTGAGTGAAACTGAAATTAACCAATTCAATATTCATACAAAGAAGGAAGAGGTGGTTTCAAATTGGATTCTATCAAACGGAAAGCTAAGGATTGGGATAACCTCTGGCGCTTCTTGTCCTGATTCTACGGTTGACGAAGTTATTCTGGCAATTCAGGATTTAATTGGTTCTGAAAAAGACATTACTGTAGCACTTTCAGAAATATAGGAAGATCTATAAATCACATCATTACTCTTAATGATATTCAAGTAAATCAGTTTGCCAAATTTTAAGCATAAAAAAAGGGTCCCGTATGTACGGGACCCTTTCTATTTTCTAAAGAAAGATTATTTCTTAACGAAGTTTCCTGTAGAGATGTTACCTGAAACAGTAGTTACATTGTACATGTACATTCCAGATGCCAAAGAAGAAACATCAACATTGTTAGATGTAGAGTTCAATACAGTTTTTCCATCTAAAGTGATGATTGAAACATTCTGAATATCTTGTCCGTTAACAACGATGTTTAATTCGTTTGTTGCAGGATTAGGGTAAACAGAAGAAGTTACAACGAAATCTTCAACGCTAGCAACAAAGTCAACAACCGGGTAAATCGCCATAGCAACGTTTACACCACCTTGCCAAGCTGTAGCAAAATCGTTCAAAGAGTTATCTTGCCAAACTTCCCAAGTGTGAGTTCCTGCCAATGCGAAATCTCCAGCTGTGTTTGATAAAATTGCGATAGAGTCGTTACCTGTAGGTAATTCAACCATTACCATTACATCCTTGCTAGCAGGGATAGTAATTGGAGCAGCGAACATTGCAGCAACGTTGTAAACAACAGCACCTTCAGCAATAGAGTAACCCATTTGAGTTGTATCGATAGAAGCAAGGGTAACAGATGTAGTTCCTAATTGAGCTCCAAGAGCAGTTGCAGATCCGTAAGCATAAACAGTAACATCAAAAGATCCACCAGCATTGTTCTTAACTGGAATAGCTAAAAGAACTCCATTGATAACACCTCCTTGAGTAAGTCCTGTTTGGCTGTTGAAACGCATTCCTTTAGCAACATCTGCGTAAGAGTTGTTACCAGTTACGTAACCACCACCTTGAGCACCGTAAAGAGCTGGAGTTCCAGTAAAGAATTCACGTAATGTGTCAACTTGAGCGTTTGCTGAAATTGCCGAAGCAACAACCGCGATAGAAAGTAAAAGTTTTTTCATAGTTATTTTTAAAAAGTTTTCTCAAATTTAATTTATTATGTCTTAATAAAAAATTATTATCAAAAAAATCAATTAAGATTGGAATGTTAATACTTGAATTTGAGCTAATGTTGGAACTGAACCACATGACAGTTTTGAAATAATGTACTGATTTATAAAGTAATGAATTCGTCTGTGGTTGCTTGTTAATACTGAAAAGTTAATTCTTTAAGTATGTTTTTCTGATCTCCATTCAACTTGGAATTCAGTTCGATCTAAAAAGCATCTAAGATTTGAAAGCCGTTTTATGAAATCAGATGTTCAATGTTAAGATTCGATGAAGACTATCGTCAAATAACTTCATAGCGTTATCAGTTATTTCAAAATGAATAGAATACAGAATAATCCACTTTTTCGTAATAATTGAATACACAATATCGTACAATCGTAATCATTACTTCACTATATTCACATTAAATTCTTGACTATAGATGGAGAGATTAATCAATATCCTAATTATTGACGATATAAAATCGGATCAAAACGCGCTTAAGGAAATTCTTGGCGGAGGAGGAAATATCCTTCTTCAATGTGATAATCTTGAGCAAGCCGCTGTTATTCTCAGTAGAAAGGAAGTTGGAATTATCCTCGTAAATATTGATTCACCTTCATTTACTAGTATGGACGATTTTAAGGAATTGATCCAGAATGATAATCACAATAGATATTGCATTGTTATCACTGAAAATGCGAGAACCGGACCGAAATTATTGAGAGGATTGTCGAGTGGTGCAGTTGATTTTATTCAAAAGCCTTTCAATCCATATCTGATCCAGGCTAAGATCGAAGTCTACAAGTCACTTTATTATAAGGATCAACGAATTGCTCAACTGCTTTCTAATATTCTCCCAAGAACTGTTTTAGAGGACTTAAATCAACATGGAAAATATTCTCCTAAAAGGGTGGATAAAGGAGTTGTGTTGTTCACTGATTTCGTTGACTTCTCGTTAAAGTCAAAGAACATTAAGCCGCTGAAACTGGTAAAATTGCTAGAATATTATTTCACCCGCTTTGATGAAATAGTGGAGCGTTACAAACTGGAGAAGATCAAAACCATTGGTGATGCTTACATGGCTTTGGCTGGTGTAACTGAAGAAAACGAAGAGCCTGTTTTACGTGCTTGTTTAGCTGCCCTCGAAATGCGGAACTTTATCAGAAATGAAAAGGAGGTTGCAAAAGCATTGAAACGAGATTTCTGGGAAATTAGAATTGGAATTCATGCCGGACCACTGGTTGCCGGAATTATTGGTTCTAAACGTTATTCGTTTGACGTATGGGGAGATACAGTAAATATTGCGGCTCGAGCTCAACAGTTCAGTGCAATTGATGAAATCTCGATTACAGATAATATATATGAGGAAGTAAAAGAGTTCTTCGATTTCACCGACTTGGGTGAAACTCCAATTAAGAAAAGGGGCGGAACGATGAGAATGCTGACACTTGATCAACTCAAAACGAATCATAGCATGTATGGGAATGGCAATTTCCCGAATGTGAACCTTCGTAAGAAATGTAATATTTCCCCGGTCGATTTTGAACACATGCGTTCGAACATTATCAATTACTTGAAGTCCAATTTGCCAGATGAAGTGGTTTATCATGATTTGTTTCATACGCTGAACGTGGAAAAAGCTGCCATTCGATTGGGTAGACTGGAAGGCTTGAATGAAGATGAATTGATGTTGCTTAGAACAGCGTCATTGTATCACGATAGTGGATTTATTTTCAATTATCATAGAAATGAATTGCACAGCGTTCGTTTGATGGAGCAGCATTTGCCAAACTATGGTTACGATAAAGAACAGATCGAAATCATTCGTTCTATGATCTTAGTTACAGCAAGTAATGTGGAACCGGTGACGCTTTTAGAGCAATTGATGTGTGATGCTGATCACGATTATATTGGTCGCGCTGATTATTATGTAGTCTCCGAAAAACTTAGAGCTGAAATTGAAGCGATGGAATCTAAGATGACTGATTTAGAGTGGATTGATTTTCAGATTGAGTATTTACAAACAGAACATAAATACTATTCCATTTCTGCCAAGAACATTCGTGATAAGGGTAAGAAAAATCGAATCTCGGAACTGAAGGAAAAAAGAAGTGTTCTTCTTCAGGAGATTAATGCCTAGACTTTCCTCTGGGATTAACACAGTCCTTGCGCTTGATACATTGAACTAAGTATTCGGTTATCGAGCGTAGTCGAGATAACGATTAATAAACCGTCTGAATCCAATCCAGCATTTCTGCTGTGCTAACATCTGATGATATTGATTGATCTTTCGCTTGTTCATCCATCATATCTGCAGATGCAACACTTTCTCCAGATGCATTTCCGATAGCAGTTCCAAACGCAGCTCCATTTGGATATAAATCAGCATTTAATCCTTTTGCTTTGCTAGGATTTGATGCAGCTGCGGAAGTTGGTTCATTCGAATAGTAGTATGCCACCGACGCGTCGTCAGCAACTGCTGGCTCTGCTTCAGCAACTTTGTCGTAGGAAACTAAATTGATCTCAGAATTAGAAGGAATTGCTTTAGGAACTGCAATTGCAGAGCTTTTATCAGTGCTTTTGAAATTTGAAGTATGTGCAGCCGTTGATTCGTCAGCTTTTGCAGGGCTAGACATTGCTACTTGTCTTCCGTTTTCTTTGTCAGCCGTCAAAGCATCAGAATTTTGCAAGTAGTAATAAGATGTTCCGGAGAACAGAAGTAATACTGCTGCGGCTCTGAACCACGTTTTGTTGTAAATAGGGACAATTTTGTCATCCTCAGCAGGTTCTTCTTCGCGTTTCCAATCCTGCGCAATTACAGGATGTTTAGCCATAAAGATATTGTCCAGGCTTTGTTTTGTTGCATCAGATGCTTCGAAATGTGTTTCTGGGATAATGTCACTGTTCATTTGAGTAAACAATGAACGCATAGCTCCGTATTCCTGCTCATTTTCAGCAAGCTCGGCAACCATTGTCAACTCGTCCTGAGTTAACTCATTGAACTCTTTCTCAACGATAATTTCTTCAATTGTTTTCATCGCTATGTTGTTTCTTCTGGTGAAAATTCTTTCAACCCTTGTGCTAAATATTTTGTTGCATAAAACAATCTCGACTTTACAGTTCCTTCACTGATTTCGAGTGCATCTGCAATTTCTTTCATCGAAAACCCATCAAAATGGCGCATTTCAAACACTTCACGGTGTTTTACGTCAAGTTCTCCCAATTGTTCCGTAAATCGCTCTTTAAAATGAGCATGATGTACTTCATTCATGGTGTTTTTGGTTTTGTCGCTTACATTGTAAGAACTATCCAAACCATTTGATGTGTTCTTTCTAATCTCTTGTTTCTTGTATTCGTTTTTACACATATTACTCGCAACAGAATAAACCCAGGTTTTGAATGATCTGTTGGTGTCGAATAATTCTGGGCGGTGTATCAATTTCGTAAACAAGTCATGTAGAAAATCTTCTGCTTTTTCCCTGTCTCGCCACATCATTCGCATGAAATAGGCAATGAGCGCGTTCGCATAACGATTGTACAAATGGTCGAATGCCTGCTTGTCGCCACCAGCCATTGCGATTACCAATTGTTCATCGGTCATTGTTTTATATTCCTTGCGAAAGATCTTCATTCAGAAATGCTATCCTTTTTTACTTGAAACAGCCTTTACTTTCGGTTTTATACCATTTCTAGTGCTGATTGCATCGATCACCTGCTGAATCTTCTCCACTTCTTCGGTTTTACCAGCCGACTGATAATACTTTTGAAGCGTGTAAAGAGTAGGTAAGTAATTTTTAGTGAGATTGTCACTCCAATCGTTTGTTCCGTGAGCAAGATTTCCAACGTTCCATTCTTTCTCCCAAAGTTGAGCGTTGAATTCATTCAATTCGTCGCTTTTTTCCAAAACGAAGGTTAATCCCATTGGATAAAGATTCGGCATAAACTTGGCAAGATATTCCTTTGGAAGTGTCATAGAAAGCTGAATGTTTTTATCCGGATTCAGTTGAACGAATTCGAACAAAAAGGCTGTGTCCACAATTTTTGATTCAGGAATATTATATCCTAAAGCTTCCAGCGATTTTCTGTAATCCTTACTTTGTAAAAGCTCTAAAGAAACAATTTCGAAAGTGGAATTCCCGTCTGCCTGTGTCTTCGCTAATGTCTGAACCTGCGCCAAAGGAAGTAGATCATCAATTCCATGAACAATTACCGTATTTGTTGTCGGAACCGAGTAGGATAGATCTTCAGCGTACCAATTCATTCCTTGACAATAAGTTCCATCAGTAAATAATGTTTGAGTAACACTATCAGCTAAAATCGGTTGTTCTTCAATTATATAGTAAGCACTTAATTGTTTTCTGACCAACGGATCGTTTGGTTCCAACTCTGCAGCTTTCAGTAAATAGGTTGCACTATCAGAATCGTAACGACCATTTACATAATTGTATAAGTTGGTTTCAAAGGCAGTTGGAGCAAGGGTGTTCATGTATCCCAAACTCGAATTCATTTGTTTTTGCTGAGTTGGAGTTGCGCTTCTGCTGCTTTTGTTGTGTGTGCTTTGTTGGTAAACGGCTTTATAGTTTGTTGAGTTCGATTTAAAAAGAGAAGATGTGCTTACAGATTCAGTATCTGCTTTTTCAGCTTCACTTGAGATGTTTTTTTGCAGACTAACGGATTTCTCTTTTTTAAGATAAATGGTTGTGTCGAGAACAAGACCGTTGTTCATTTCCAAGTTTGTATTTAAAACATTGGAATTAACGGAAGCCGGAGCAACATTCTTTTTGCTTTCTTCTGAAACTGTACGCTCGGTATTATTGCTCTGTCCTAAAGAACAACTGCAGTTTAGAGCTATCAACGAAAGAAGTGAAATAAACTTCATAGAAGATGTTTTTTTGAATGTTACAGTTGCAATTAATATTGGTTCAATGCAAACGAAAAAAAATTACGATTCTCCTGCAAAAATGAATTTGTTTGGAGAAACGAAGTTGGATTTAACAGCATACATTACAATCCCAGCTGTATTTTTCACTCCAAGTTTCGCCATGATATTTTTTCTGTGCGTATTCACTGTATGATTACTCAAGCAAAGTGTTTCAGCAATTTGAATATTGGTAAATCCTTCAGCAACGAGTGTAATGATTTCATTTTCTCTGGCGCTTAGTGAAACCGGATCACAACTGAAATTGTCAATACCAATATCTTCAACATTGATTGAAGCATTTCGAATGGTTTCTAAAAGTGTTCCACAGAAAAAACGTTTCCCTCTCCATGTTTCTCTCACTGCATCAATAATCTCATCGCTGTCACAATCCTTTTTTACATAACTCTTTACACCAGAACGTAAGGCGTTTACGAGTGTATGAGCGCTTTGTTCTGGAGTAATTGCTACAATAAGAATGTTTGGCTTTTTTTGAAGCAGCTGTGGAATAACATCAATATTGAATTTCTTCGCTGTAAAGTCGATGAGAAGAACATCAGGATTCAGACTTTCTGCATCTTTCAAAAGTGCTTCTTTGTCCCTCGATTCGCCAACAACAGAAACATTCGTAATGCGCTCAAAAAGTGTTTTGAGGCCTAGACGAACAATATCATTACTATCGGCGATGAGCAGTTTCATTTTAAAATCTTGACGGTAAGCAAAAATAATGAATTGAGTTTAAAGTATATTCTATTATTTCGGTTAAGTTTGACTCCCAAAAAAAGGATTATGCAAGATAAAATGACTTTTCAATTTGTTAGTGAACCCACAGATGTGAATTTTGGTGGTAAAGTTCATGGTGGAGCTGTAATGAAATGGATTGATCAGGCATCATTTGCATGTGCATCTACCTGGGCCGAAAGCTATTGCGTTACTGTGTATGTGGGTGGAATTCGTTTTCACAAACCCATCCACATCGGAAGTCTGGTTAAGATTCAATCGCGCGTGATTTACACCGGAAAATCGAGTATTCATATTGCGGTCGATGTTTACTCGCGTAAGATGAGCGAACACAAATTTGAGAAAACAACGCATTGTGTGATCGTTTTCGTGGCTGTAGATGATGAAGGAAAACCCAGAGCATCTAAACAATGGGTTCCTGATACGGATCGTGAACGTCAATTACAGCAATATGCCATTCGCTTAATGGAACTGCGAAAAGACATTGAAGAAGAAATGGGGCCTCACTTTAAAGAGATAATGTAATTAATTACGAATTACGTCCGCCCGAGGTGGAACGAATTATTTGTAATTAGTCACTAGTCATTAGTAATTATTTTAGGTTTCCTGAATAAAGGTTTTGTATTTCTTTCCTGTCCAGTAGATCACTAAAGTGCTGTTTCCTGTGCCTACTAATTGAATTCCCGGATATTTTAAGGTTACTTTCTTGTTGCTTCCTCGATTCATAATAATTCTATTTCTATAAACGAACCAGCGTTTTGTCCATGATAGTGAACTTCCCATTTCTGTTGGATTTCCGCAACCGACAATAAAAACGAGGTTCTTCCCGCTGTTCACAATCATAACTCCTTTTGTATGATCAATCTTGTTTTCAACGAAAAAGATCATTTCAACAGAATTGTCGCCGGTCAAATCGGCTTCAAAGTAAAACGGATTGAATTCCGTAAGAATAGTATGCTTTTGAGCGATATCTGATTTTTCCAAAATTGGTTTTACCCATTCCGGCATATTGTCTTGCAGCAGTGTAGAATCAGACTGAGCGAAGGAATTACTATTCCCGATTCCAGCGATCAATAAAAACGTAAAGGCGATGGTTTTCATAATTTCAGTATTTAGTGTTTCTCTAAATCTAAAACTGTTTTCAATTGAAAATTTCAATAAAACCTGAAGTGTAGTGATTGGGTAGCGAAAGAGGTGGGTTGGTTATTCAAACTTTGTCAATCATTACGGACCATCACAAAATGAAAAAGCTATCCGTGTGGATAGCCTTTTTCTACTTTCGTGGTGGAGAATATCGGACTCCCCTCAACTTTGCTACGCATCGTTCGGGATAAACTTCTCGTCCGACACAGTTAAAAATAAAAAACTGAAATATAGCTTCATATTTCAGTTTTCAAGGTGGAGAATATCGGACTCGAACCGATCACCTCAACGCTGCCAGCGTTGCGCTCT
>CAMLET010000059.1 GCA_946479125.1 uncultured Flavobacteriales bacterium | reverse complement strand
TAAAGTTCATGCTGCTATTGCGAAGAATGCAACTGTTGAATTTGATGTGGTTTCCAATCCTGAGTTTTTACGTGAAGGATTTGCTGTTGATGATTTCATGAAGCCCGATCGTGTGGTTATTGGTACTTCTTCTGCTCGTGCTGAAAAAGTAATGGAACAGTTGTACAAACCGTTCGTTCGACAAGGAAACCCAATCATTTTCATGGATGAAAAGAGTGCGGAGCTGACAAAGTACGCGGCGAACTCATTTCTGGCGACTAAAATCACATTCATGAACGAAGTGGCTAATTTCTGTGAACTAGTTGGCGCTGATGTGGACAAAGTGCGTATTGGAATTGGATCTGACGATCGAATTGGAAAACGTTTCTTGTTTCCTGGAATTGGTTACGGAGGTTCTTGTTTCCCGAAAGATGTTCAGGCATTAGTTAATTCAGGCTTAGAGAATGAATTTACATTCGAAATTCTGAAGGCGGTAATGGCAGTAAACGAAGACCAAAAAACGGTTCTATTCCCTAAAATGAAGAATTACTTCAAAGGGAATTTGGCGGGAAAGAAAATTGCACTTTGGGGATTGGCTTTCAAGCCTGATACGGATGATATTCGTGAAGCACCAGCGCTTTATATGATAGATGAATTGGTAAATGCCGGAGCACAAGTCATTGCTTATGATCCTGAAGCCATGAAAAATGTGGAAGGATTACTAGGTGATAAAATTGCCTATGCACCAAATGAATATGATGCGTTGAATGGTGCTGATGCCTTGTTGATCTGCACGGAATGGGGAATTTTCAGAAATCCTGATTTTGATAGAATCGGTTCATTGTTGAATGAGAAAGTGATTTTTGATGGAAGAAACCTTTTCGAAGTAGAAGAAATGAACGAAAGAGGATTTTACTACAGTTCAATTGGACGTAAAACTTACTAGATAAGATGCAAGAAAGAAAACGCATATTGATTACTGGTGCTGCCGGATTTTTAGGATCGCATTTGTGTGATCGTTTTGTGAATGACGGTTACCACGTAATTGCAATGGATAATCTGATTACTGGTCGAATTAAGAACATTGAACATTTGTTTCCGTTGGAGAATTTCGAATTCTATAATCATGATGTAAGTAAATTCATTCATGTTCCCGGAAACCTTGATTATATCCTGCATTTTGCATCACCTGCAAGTCCAATCGATTATTTGAAAATTCCAATTCAAACTTTGAAAGTAGGTTCACTTGGAATTCACAATTGTTTGGGATTGGCGCGTGTAAAGAAAGCACGAGTTCTTATCGCGAGTACTTCAGAAGTTTATGGTGATCCAACTGTTCACCCGCAAACTGAAGATTATTGGGGAAATGTAAATCCTGTTGGTCCGCGTGGTGTTTACGACGAAGCAAAACGCTTTCAGGAAGCAATGACAATGGCTTATCATACGTTCCACGGAGTTGAAACCAGAATCATCCGCATTTTTAATACATACGGCCCGCGCATGCGATTGAATGATGGTCGCGTTTTACCTGCATTTATTGGTCAGGCATTACGTGGTGAAGATTTAACCGTTTTCGGAGATGGTTCTCAAACGCGTTCTTTCTGTTATGTGGATGATTTGGTAGAAGGAATTGTTCGTTTACTGAAAAGCGATTACGCGCAACCGGTGAATATTGGAAATCCTGATGAAATTACGATTGGACAATTTGCCGAAGAGATTATTAAACTGACTGGAACAACGCAGAAAGTGATCTATAAGGATTTGCCCGTAGATGATCCAAAACAACGTCAGCCGGACATTACAAAAGCAAGAGCATTGCTGGGTTGGGAGCCTAAAGTTGGAAGAGCAGAAGGATTGAAACTAACATACGATTATTTTAAAAGTTTGACGAAAGAAGAGTTGTATCAATCTGATCATATCGATTTCGAGAAATTCATTGTACGATAATGGATTTGATTGGAAAGTGCTATACGCTGAATGACGAACAGCAAAAGAAATTTGCAGCAAAAGCGGTAAAGCAGGTGGCAATGATTGTTGGTGGAATTTTCGTTGTTTTTATTGTGATATTCAGCTTGATTAAAATGCCTGCTGCTGTTTTGGGGGGAGTTATTCCAATGCTTTTGCTGGTCTTCGGATTACTAATTGTGGTCCGTTATTTTGTTGTTATGAAAATGGCTACGGGTTACATGCTGTGCTTTGATGATGATATGATCTCGGCGACATATGACAGAAAACAAGTTGGTGCAGTAGTTACCGGAATGTCTCAGATTTCTCAAGCCCGACATGGAACACAAATGAATCAAAGGATCCATTGGAGAAACATTGATTACATTACGGTTAATGCCGGTGGAATTAAGATCTATTCAAAAAGCTACGACATGATGAACGGCAACGGACGAATTGAGATTTCGGCTTTTGTTGATGATTATGAGCATATTTTGAGTTTCTTCGAGAAGAATTATTCTAAGAAAATCAGCAAATAACTATAAAAAAGAAATAATGAGCTACTTTGCACACGAAACTGCTGTTATAGACGAAGGTTGTACAATTGGTGAAGGAACCAAGATCTGGCACTTTTCCCACATTATGCCCAATTGCGTTTTGGGAGAGAAATGTAACATCGGTCAGAACGTGGTTGTTTCTCCTGAGGTAATTCTTGGAAACAACGTAAAGGTGCAGAACAACGTGTCCATTTATACTGGTGTCATTTGTGAAGATGATGTTTTCCTTGGACCGTCAATGGTTTTTACAAATGTTATGAATCCAAGATCGGCTGTTAATCGCAGAGATCAGTATTCTAAAACGGTAGTAAAAAAAGGTGCATCTATTGGTGCAAATGCAACCATTGTTTGTGGGAATGACATTGGTGAATACGCCTTTATTGGAGCTGGATCAGTTGTAACAAAAGAAGTTCCTGATTTTGCATTGGTTGTAGGTAATCCTGCCCGACAAATTGGTTGGATGAGTACTTACGGACATCGTTTAACTTTTGATATAAACGGAAAAGCGGTTTGTCCAGAAAGCAAAGAAGAATATACACTTGAAAACGGCTTGGTTCGTTTGACAAAATAACAAATGGAAGAGCGTTTAGATAAAGTACTTTTTGATCGTGGTTTGGTAACTTCTAGAACTAGAGGTGAGGAACTAATCAAAAATGGTGATGTGTTGGTGAATGGTGTTTCGATTGAAAAACCGGGAAAGAAAATTCCATTGGATGCAAAGATCATTCTTTTGAATGAAGAGTTGACCTGGGTTTCTCGTGGTGCACTAAAATTGCTGAAAGCATTGGAGCATTTCGAAATTGATTGTACAGACAAAACATTCATGGATGTTGGTGCTTCAACAGGAGGATTTACAGAAGTATTACTTTCTAAAAACGCTTCCAAAGTGTTTTGTGTTGATGTTGGTCACGACCAATTGCATGAGCGCATAAAAGCGAATGAGAAGGTTGTAAACATTGAAAAAACGCACATTCGTCTATTGTCGCAGGAGCAAATTCCTGTTTTGGTCGACGGCGTTGTAATTGACGTTTCATTCATCTCCCTGGAAAAGGTAATTCCATTTATTGTTCCGTTCTTAAAAAATGAAGGAGACTTGATCGTTCTTATCAAACCACAATTTGAATTGGATCGCAAGGCTCTGAACAAACATGGCGTCGTTCGCAGTTCCACTTCTTACCCTAAAGTTTTGGAAAACATTCAACGCATTTGCAAAGATTCTAATTTCGAAGTACAAGGAATCATCGACTCTCCAATTGTTGGTGGCGATGGTAACAAGGAGTTCCTTATTTACGCTAAGAAGAAGGCATAGCTAAAATTTTCGCGCTGCGGAGGATGTCCTCATCCTGCGCTATTGTCCTCATCCTGCGTCTGCGCAGAAACTTGTATTTTAATTCCAGATGCATTATCTTAAAGTATGCTCAAAGGAATTAAACACACCATAAAAAAAGACGAAGCCACTTATTTTCTAACCTCAACTATTGTTGAATGGGCTGACATTTTTACTCGAGAATGTTATCAGGAAATCATCATAAATACATTGCGTTTTTACATTAAGAATAAAGGGCTAAATGTTTATGCATATTGTATAATGAGTAATCACATCCACATGGTAGTAAACACTGAAATGAACTTCGATTTGAGTGATGTGATTCGTGATTTTAAAAAGTACACTTCTCGTGAAATAATTAGAGCAATTAAAGAAGAACCAGAAAGTAGACGAAAATGGCTTTTGGATATTTTTTCAACTGCTGCAGATGAACATTCGAAGACAAAATTCTATAAAGTTTGGCAAGATGGGAATCATGCAATAGAATTGTATAATGAACATTTCACCTGGACCAAGATTAATTATATTCATCAAAATCCAGTAAAAGCTGGATTGGTTACCCAAGCAGAATATTGGAAGTACTCTTCAGCAGGACATTATCAGGAAATGGAGAGTATCCTACCAGAGGTTATTGCGATAGCGTGTCCAGTGAATTATGGTGTTTGATTTGCTAGTTAAGTGCATGCTCGTGCAGGATGAGGACATCCTCCACAGCAGCACAAAAAAAGAGAGACTTTCATCTCTCTTTGCACTAGTTGTTCAGTTCTACCTAACTACTAATGAATTCGCTGTGGTAGTAATTTTTGGAGAAAATCACAGCAAATCTAGTTTTATTGATTTAACCTTGTTTTCTTATTGATTCAGATCTTTTTGAAAGGTTGGAATTAAAATGAAATTTTAGCTTGAAGTTTTAATCCTTGCACATCTCTAAATGTGGTTGTTCCCGCATTCACATTAGGAATCCACTGATATTGAAGTCCAACTCCGTAACGAACTTTATCTCTTTTTGGAGAAATATTGTATGTAATTCCGGCGTTGATACCTGTTTGAATTCTATTGGTATTGTAAACGTTAATAATCTTGTTGTCTTCTTGCTCCAAACCATTCAGAATTCTCGTAAACACAACTCCACCATTTACATCAAATCTATTGAAAGAGTAGAAAACACCTGTTGCAGCCTGAAGCGTGCTTAACTGTTGTTTTGAATTTTGATAACGACCTTTTACAAAATCTCCGTTCAATTGGTTAAACTGAACGTAACCAAAATCCTGTGTCAACCCCCAACGATTAAAATGTCTGTTGAAAGCAAGATCAACAGCTAATCCCAAACCTGGTGCAGTACTGCTTAATGTACTTCTGTTATCATTTCTAGATTGCGACAATTGCGTTCCGAAGGCAAATGTGGTGCTCAGGAAACTTCTTTGAGGTTCATAGAAATGAGTTCTTTTCACATTCGAACAATTATCAGCTTCTTCAAATCCTCTTGGGTATAAAAACGCTAGATTATCGTAAACCACAGACTCGTTCCCAGCATTCGAATCTGTATTCGTAACTGTTGGGTTGGTACTGTTATTTGTAGAATTATCTGCTACGTTGTTGTTGTTGTCAGGATTTTGATTTCCCCCATTGTTTTCCTGATTACGTTGATCATTATTTAGCACCAAACGATTTTCATTTCCGTTTTCAGGATTTGCTCCGTTTGTAACAATGTCAATAGTATTGTTTTGTCGGTTATTTCCTGAATTCACTTCCGACCCAACACCGTTTGTTTGGTTTAGAGCTTCTGTTCTAACAAGAAGTGTATCATTAATCTGATCGTTCATAAAGAAGCTCAGGAATGTAAATGCAATTAAGCTGGCAGCGTATTTCCACCAAACAGAAGGTAATCCAACAGGTTGTGTAAGCGTAACAGCAAGTTTGTTCCAAACACGTTCACGTGAAAGCGCATCGTCTAATTTTGTCCAACCGTCATGATTTGTGCCTGTAGACCATTCGTGATAAGCTGCTTTGAATTTAGAATCAACAAATGCGTCACCTTCTTCGTTCAAACTGCTCGACAATTTGTCCCAAACAGCTGTGGTTGAAAGTTCTTCGTCTAACTTATTCCAAAGATCAGTTGGTTCCTCCACGTTCCAATCATTGAATGCTGCAGATAAACTCTGAGCATCATCAGCCGGTGTTCTGTTATCAAGTACTTCTTTATTTAAAGAAGCGTTTAATTTATCCCAAACGGAATTTGTCGGAGCCGGATTATCCCATTGATTAAATGCATCTTCCAAAGAATTGGAAACATTTATATTGTCTAAAGAAGAGTTGAGTTTATTCCATAACGAATCACCCGGACTTCCTGCGTCCCAGTTCTCAAAGCCTTGTTTCAGCTGTTGAGCAAATTTTTCGTTATGATCCTGGTTTAAACTCACGCTAATTTTTGCTTCAATACACTGCGAGCGTAGTTCAATTGAGATTTGGATGTACCAACAGAAATTTCCAATTCCTCAGCAATTTCGGCGTGACTCCATCCTTCAAGTGCATATAACTTCAATACCAAACCTGCTTTTTGTGGAAGCCTGTTGATCTCTTCCAAAATTGCACCAAATGGCAAACGCGTTTCTGTTTCTTCCTCTTCGGGAACATCGGCATAAGTTGCCTCAGAAAGCTGAGTAAATGTTTTGCGCTTACGGAGAGCTTGTAAACAAGAATTCACCGTAACCCTTCGAAGCCAACCTTCGAAGGATCCAGTGAAATTGTATGATCCGATATTTTTAAATATGTGCATGAAGGCATCATGAAGCATATCCTCAGCATCTTCTGAGTCTGTTCCATAAAGTCTGCATACTTTAAATAGATCCTTTGAGAATGCTCTATAGAGCTTTTCCTGAGCTGTGCGTTCCCAATTTACGCACCCTTCAATGATATGTTGATATTCATTTATCATGGTGCTTTGAGATAAACAGCGCTCTTCAACGAGTTATTGATTTTCGCGAATAGGCCTTGGTTCTGGTTTACGTTAAAAACATAAGTTGGTCCTGTAGCCTCGTTTGCAATTTGCGCTAAGGTCCAATTGTTCGCAGAAATATTTTCAAAAAGTTTGGCAACATCAATTCCCAATTCCATTTGATAGTTCTTCTTTTTCTTCAACTCGAAGATTTTGTCAGCAAGAAAATCCATGCTTACTTCATCTGTCCATTCTATTCGAACAGCAACATCTTCAGTTCCGTTAAAGTGTGTTCCGGTTAAAACCAATCCAGGTGATTTTTTTGGAATGTTCATCGTAAGTTGGAATGTTTCGTATTCTCCAACTGGAACGTCAATTCCCAGACCGATTGATGAGTTCCCAGTACAAGAAAATTGTACCTCCGGAACGGGTTTTGTCATAATAACATCATCACCTTTAGTTCTAAAACCAGTAACTGTAAAGTCGGTCATGTAGAACTTGATATTGTTGATCTTATTGGTTTCAGAATTATTTACATACCCCCAGCTGAAAGCAATAAATGCGGGTTGTTTTAACCTGTATTTTTCACATGCTGTAAGTAGTAGAATTCCGAAAGCAAAGCACAGAATACGCTGCATTGTTAGTTATTTTAATTCGAAGATACAGTAATACTTAGAAGGTTGGAATGAAAATGAACATTTTCCGGATTTTAACTCATTTTATTTAGAATAAATATGAACAAGGAGGTAATCTCAATGAATCAGGTTATCTTTGTGGTATGGAACGACTCAATCGAAGAAAATTCAGCGTCAGAGATATCAGACAGGATTTTCCAGCGCTTCGACAACAGGTTTATGGCAAGAATCTGATTTACTTTGACAACGGTGCAACGTCACAAAAACCGCAGCACGTACTGAATGCGATCAATCAGTATTACAGTATGGATAACGCCAATATTCACCGCGGAGTTCACCACCTTAGTCAAAAGGCAACAAACGAGTACGAAGAATCCAGAGTGTTCATTCAGAATTATCTGAACGCCGAGAAAAGAGAAGAGATCATTTTTACCAGTGGAACAACAGCCGGAATAAACTTAGTTGCCAACTCTTATTGTCAATTGTTGAGTAAAGGCGATGAGATTATGATCTCACAAATGGAACACCATTCCAACATTGTTCCATGGCAAATGGCTTGTGAGCGTTTTGGTTTGGTTTTAAAAGTGATTCCCATCAACAAACGAGGAGAACTTGATATTCCAGCTTTTGAAGGTTTATTGAACTCTAAGACCAAGTTGATTTCTGTTACGCATATTTCGAATACGCTTGGAACAATCAATCCTATCAAGGAAATCATTCAAAAAGCACATGCTGTAGGAGCTGTTGTTTTGGTTGATGGAGCCCAAAGTGTTCAACATACGTCAATTGATGTTCGTGATTTGGATTGTGACTTTTTCGTGTTCTCCGGACATAAAGTCTTTGGTCCAACAGGTTGCGGAATTCTATACGGAAAAGAACATTTATTGGATAAAATGCCTCCGTACCAAGGTGGTGGAGATATGATCGCGAAAGTGACTTTTGACAAAACAACATATAACGAACTTCCCTTTAAATTTGAGGCTGGAACGCCGCATATTGCAGGTGGAATTTGTATGGGACATGCGCTCAATTATTTCCAGCAGTTTGCTGTTGAAGAAGTAGAGCAATATGAACGTGATTTGGCTGATTATGCCCAAGACTTGCTTTCCACTTTTGAAGGTGTGAGAATCATCGGAACGGCAAAAAATAAAACCAGTGTTGTTTCTTTTCATGTGGATGGAATTCATCCGTTTGATATTGGGACATTATTGGACAAACAAGGGATTGCTGTTAGAACCGGACACCATTGTACACAACCATTAATGGAAATTTTTGGTATTCCGGGGACGGTTCGCGCCTCATTTGCTTTCTACAATACAAAAGAAGAAATCGACATCTTCATTACTGCTGTAGAAAAAAGTATTTCAATGTTAAAATAGATCATGACAATCCAGGAAAAACAGCAGGAAATTATAGACGACTTCGAAGTTTACGATGATTGGATGGGGAAATACGAGTACATTATTGAACTTGGAAAAGAAACACCACTCATTGAAGAAGCTAAGAAAACAGAAGACCGTTTGATCGAAGGATGTCAGAGCAGAGTTTGGCTTGATGCCGAAGTGAAAGACGGAAAAATGCATTTGACTGCAGATTCTGATGCAATCATTACAAAAGGAATTGTGGGATTACTGATCCGCGTTTTAGATAACGAAACACCTGCTGACGTGGCAAAAACAGATTTGTTTTTCATTCGCGAAATAGGTTTGCAGGAACACCTTTCCCCAACACGTGCAAACGGTTTGGCGAGTATGGTAAAAAAGATAAAATTATTGGCTATTGCAAACGCATAGCGCTAGTTTAGATATATGGCAACAATTGAAGATAAAGTAGTTGAAGTTCTCAAAACCATTTTTGACCCGGAAATTCCAGTGGACATCTATGAGTTGGGACTAATCTATGAAGTGCGTATTTCAAAAGAAATGCATGTTGAAATTGACATGACCTTGACTTCACCAAATTGTCCGGTAGCTGAATCCTTACCGAAAGATGTAAAGGAAAAAGTGGAGACAATTGAAGAAGTGAAAGAAGCTACGGTTCATATTGTTTTTGATCCACCATGGGACAAAGACATGATGAGCGAAGAAGCGAAACTGGAACTAGGATTTTTATAATATAGATTGCGGATTACGAATTTCGGATTACGAATTCAAAAAATCCGAAATCAGCAATCTTCAATCCTAAATCAAAGTAATATGACAAAACGAGTAGTAATTACCGGAATGGGGGCGTTGACTCCACTTGGTAACAATGTTGCTGATTTTTGGCAAGGAATAGTTGATGGAAAAAGTGGTGGTGCACCAATTACAAAATTTGATACAAGTAAGTTCAAAACCACCTTTGCATGTGAGCTGAAAGGCTTTGACGCAAAAGAACATTTCGATGTAAAAGAACTTCGTAAATACGATAATTTCAGTCAATACGCTTTGGTTGCTGTGCGCGAAGCAGTTGCAAATGCCGGAATTGATTTCGAAACACTGAACAGAGACAGAATCGGAGTGATCTGGGGATCTGGAAACGGTGGAATTCAAACCTTCCAGGACCAAATGATGGAATACTGTTCAGGTGATGGAACTCCACGTTTCACGCCTTATTTTATTCCACGTATTTTGGTAGATATTGCTGCTGGAATCATTTCTATGGAGTACGGTTTACGTGGTGTGAATTTTTGTCCAGTCTCGGCTTGTGCGACATCTAATACGGCATTGATTGAAGCTTTCAACTACATTCGTTGGGGAAAAGCAAACATGATCATTTCAGGGGGGTCTGAAGCGGCAATTACGCAATCTGCAATGGGTGGATTCTCGTCTGCTCAGGCACTTTCAAAACGTAATGAGGATTATGCAGCTGCATCTCGTCCGTTTGATACTACGCGTGACGGATTTGTAATGGGAGAAGGAGCCGGAGCTTTAATCCTGGAAGAATACGAGCATGCAATTGCGCGTGGAGCAACCATTTTAGCTGAAGTTGTTGGTGGTGGAATGGCCGCTGATGCTTACCACTTGACAGGAACACATCCTGAAGGTGACGGAGCAGTGCTTGGAATGGAAGAAGCAATGCGTGAAGCAGGAATTACTCCGGATCAGGTGGATTACATCAACATGCACGCAACATCAACTCCACAAGGAGATGTGAGTGAATTGATCGCAGCAAAACGTGTTTTCGGTGAGCGTAAAAGCTTAGCTGTTTCAGGAACGAAATCAATGACTGGTCACTTACTTGGAGCTGCCGGAGCTATCGAAGCTATTGCGTGTGTAAACGCGCTTCGTTTCGGAATTGTTCCACCAACAATCAATACAACTGAAATTGAACCTGAGTTCGCTGGTCTATTCGACTTCCCGTTAGGAAAAGGAAAACAAAAGGAAATGACTTACGCCATGAGCAATACTTTCGGTTTAGATCGGAAGAGCGTCGTGTAGGGAAAGAGTGTAGA
>CAMLET010000058.1 GCA_946479125.1 uncultured Flavobacteriales bacterium | reverse complement strand
CTTAAAATTGGACAGAGCTGGGAACGTGAGACAGCGTATCAGTAATGAGGCTTTGACGGATAATGTGACATACATTGGTTATGATGCACAGTTCAATGCTTATTTTGTTCAAAACGGATTGATTTCTGGTGATGCTTTTATTTCACTTGGAATGCGAGTTCATGGACAGTACAGAAGATCGGATGGAACACTTTATTTGGCAACATCAAAAGGATTGTTCAGCTATCCAAATTCTCCCTTAAACCAGTTTGTAAAGAATTTGAGCAAGCCCAATTTTGGCAAAGTCCTGATCGCAGATGAATGCTATCTTCTTGAAGAAAACAACTCTGGTGACGAATTCCTTTGTGCCACTGCGAATGGATTGTTTTTGATGAAAAACGATGTGCTGTCGGAAGTGAAACGAAACGGGAAATCCATCAACATTATAAGCGCAACATGGTTTAAGAATGCGTGGTATGCAATTGCGACAAATAACAGCGTTTATCAAATTGAGAATGGCAAGGTAACAGAGGTAAGATCTTTGACAACAACAGGAGTTGCCAATCCAACAAAAATTTTGGGTGGTAAAAATCATTTGTATTTGCTGACAGAAAGTGGTTTGTACAGAACAACAGGAATGAAAGTTCCGTTTGAGTCATTCCGTGATATCATGGGATTTGATGGATTGTACATTCGTGATTTTGCTGTAAACGACGATGAGGTTTATTTGGCTACGCAAGCTGGTTTGTTCACTTACTTGTGGAAAGATGTAGAACCGCAATTGGCTCAGTTTGTTTCAGGTAAACCTTACAGTAACAACAAAAAAGAAACCGCTAAACAACGTTTCCTTTCCGGAAGTTTATATGTGCCAATTGAATGTATTGATTTGAGTGGAAATCATAATTTTCATTTACAATACCGCTTGATCAATGGAGGAGTGAAAGGAACCTGGGTAGAAGTAATGCCCGAGGTACAGAACCTGGCACTTTCAAATCTGGCTAATGGAAATTACGTACTGGAGATCCGAATGATTGATCCTATTTCCGGGCTTTCAACCGAAATTCAACGCAAGAAGTTTGACGTTCCACAAGAATGGTGGCAGTTACGCATGCTTTGGATTGGAGTAGGAGTGGCGCTTGTACTTTCAGTTCAATGGCTGATGAAGAAATTGCGGAAGGATCAACCTGCGAAAAAAAAGAAGGTTACTCAACCCAAGTAAAAGCGCAACGGAATCCAATTCCCGGATGAGCTTTTGTTGTTTCAAAACTGGAGTAATTGGTTATGTCGGTTGTATAGTTTAGCCAGTTCTGACCAAAAACTTCTTGTCCGTCTGAAACCCATTCGCTTACATTGGTGCCGAAATGAAAGATCCAATCACCATTTCTTCTGTGATGATCATTAATAACATTTGCAGGTGATTTACCTTCGGTGTCTTCTGTTTTATTCAGCTTAGCTAAATTTCTCTTCGATTTTTTTGCCTTGACCTTTTCGATGTAAAGCAGAGTTGCATTTATCTCTGATTGGGATGGTAAGTGATAGTTTGGGAAAATATTGATCTTCGGATTCCTTTTTAGTCCGGGGATTGTACCTAGTTTATATTTCTCAATGGTGATGATAGAATCGCCAGTTCTATTTGCTACATCTCCCCATGTAATTTCCCCTTTTTTTATCAGGAAATAAGTGAATACAACGTTACTTCTCCATTCGCAATATTTTTGAGCCTGTTCAAATGAAACGCATACTACCGGATAGTCGCTGAACACCTGGTGGTTACTGTAGAAATCATAACTCATTAAATATTTATCATTTTTAAGATCCAACCAAAGAGTAGTATCAAGCGCAGAATTTTTGTACTCTTCACTTTCGTTTCCGTAAGTTCTTCTCAACCAGTATCGATATTCACGCCAGTGAAAATTAGTAACTTCACTTTGATCCATTCCAGATTTGATATCCAGAAATACAATTCCGGGAACTCTCATCCCATTACACCATGCTTTCTCCTTTTTAGTAAAGGAACTGAACAAAAAACCAACGAAAATGGAAAGACTAAGAACTAAAAGTAAAATTCGCATATTTCGATAAGCCAGAATTGCCATTTTGTTACGTTCAGATTATTATATTCGTAGTATCAAACTTACACTTTTATGGAACCCTTAATTTACTACAGACAAAAGAAATTATTGATTATTCAAGCTGTAATGCTTGTCATTGCTCTTGGCGCTGGTATTTGGCTGGTTGGATTTTTTCGACCACATAACTATGCTGCACAATACAGTTTTATAGGACTTGGGGCGTTCATATTACTGCTTTGTGTTTTCGGAGCATATAACCTAATGAATGGCATTACTGGTCCGAAGGAAGTTCTGATTGTGGATGAAACCGGAATTATTGATCGTTCTACCAATCACGGTGTTCCTCTAATTAAATGGGAAGATGTGAAAGGAATCCGAGAAGAAATGGTGACCATTCACAAGTTTGTTCGTATCGATGTTGCCAAAACAGACGAATATATCAAACAAGGACGAAATGCAATGAAGCGTAAAATGCTGAAGAACAACATGAAAATGTATGGAAGTCCATTTGTTATCAGCGCACGAATTCTTGGACAAAAACACGATCATTTACTAGAGTTGATCCGTCTTGCTTATCAGGAACAAAAAGAGAAGAATACTCCTAAAACGGAAGAAAAAGCTCCGGAAACAACAACATCTTCAGAATCATCCTTAACGGATTTTTGATGTGAAAGCAGTGCAGGATTAAAGGCAGTGCAGGATTTGTAATCCTGCACAAATACTTCTACTTTTGACTTCTCAAAAATCATGTATAATGAAAAGTCTATTTTCTGAAGAAGGATTGAATGACAGCATCACGCGATTAAATTCGTTGACAACTGAAAACGCTCGTTTATGGGGTAAAATGGATGTTGCTCAAATGTTGGCGCATTGTAATGAAACAATGGAAGTTGCTCGTGGAAATAAACACATAAAAAGAGGTTTTTTGAGTTACATGTTAGGACCACTTTTCAAAAAAGATTTCTACAACGATAATCCAGTGCGTAAGAATTCTCCAACGCATCCAACTTTTTTGATGGTTTCTCAATTTGACTTTGATTCAGAACGCAATAAATTGATTGAGCATTTGACTGAATTCCACAAAGGTGGTGAGGCAAAATGTACAGATGCTCCTCATGGTTTTTTTGGAAACGTAACCAAAGCACAATGGGGAATAGGAATGTATAAACACCTTGATCACCACTTACAACAATTTAGCGCTTAATGGAGTTTATTTCTGAGGAACTTGACAATTACTGTTGCGTTCATACAACTGCTGAAAACGAACTTTTAGCAAAACTGAATCGTGAAACACACGTAAAGATCTTACAACCGCGTATGTTGAGCGGACATTTTCAAGGGCGTTTGTTGAGTTTGATATCTAAATTGATGTCGCCGAAACGTATTTTGGAAATAGGAACGTACACAGGTTATAGTGCTTTGTGCATGGCTGAAGGTTTGTCGGATGATGGAAAAATCATCACTATTGACGTAAACGCACAGTTGGAAAGTTTTGTTCGACCATTCTTTGAGAAAAGCGAGCTTTCTGATAAAATTGATTATCGAATTGGAGATGCCATGCAGTTAATTCCTGAGCTGAATGAAGAATTCGATATCGTTTTCATTGATGCTGATAAACGCAATTATCCCAACTACTACAATCTTGTAATTGATAAAGTGCGTAAAGGTGGAATTATTCTTAGCGACAATGTACTTTGGTCAGGGAAAGTAACTCAAACTGAAGGAAAGATAGATAAGGATACAGAAATTCTGAAGGCATTTAACGACATGATCCATGATGATGCACGAGTGGAAAACATTTTACTTCCTATTCGTGATGGAATTATGGTCGCAAGGAAAGTCTAGCGTCTTTTTCAACATCAAAACGCAGTTCATAAACTGTTCCGTCAATAGTAGATCTATGCAGTTCACCAGAGAGTTGTTCAGCCAGGTTTTCTATGAGTGATAATCCAAGTGTGTCTTCACTTAAATTGTCAGGGTTTATGTTTCTGATTCCTATTCCGTCATCTCCAACCCGAAGAAGTATTTGCTTGTCTTCCAATCTTTTCAAGTGAAGAAATACTTTTCCTGTGCTTTCATTCGGAAAAGCATGTTTTATGGAATTTGTAATGATCTCATTGATCAACAATCCAAGTGGAATTGCTGAAACCAAAGGAATATGAACTCGCTCCACTTCAACTTCCACCTCAATGGTTTTGTCATCTACCATGCTTTTTACCAGTGAATCCACTAAATGTTGAATGTATTCGTTGTAATCGATACTTGAAAATTGGTTCGACTTATAAAGCAATTCATGAACGCTCGCAATAGAATTGATTCGGTTCAAACTCACTTTTAATAAACCTTTTGCCGTTTCATTGGTTGTGCCACCAAGTTGCAGTCGAATAAGTGAGGTAATGATTTGAAGGTTGTTCTTGACCCGATGGTGAACTTCCTTCAACAGGGTTTCTTTTTCTTTGTTTGCCTGCTGTAAATAACGGTTTTCTTCCTTGATTCGATGGGTGAGATCTGTTGTTGTAAGATAAATGTGCTTGTAAGTGGTTTCGTTTCCAATTACTACTGTCCATTTCAGGTTGATGTATCTCAAATTTCCTTTCATGGTGATCAAGCTGGCATCGAACTCACAGGAGGTTTCGCCATTCCAGATGGCTTCCAATTGATTCAGTATATAATCAAACGACTTATCGGTTGTCAGATTTCTGAATCCGAGGAGTACTTCATCCTTTGAATTGGCTTCGTTTAATTCAACAACAGCTTTGTTAATCCGGTTAAGCTTAAGCAGTGATGAAATGTGAACAAATTCATCAGGGTTCTTCGTTAAATACTCCCGAATGGATTTTACGCCTTCTTTTTTTAACTCATCCAAACGGATCTTGATCTCTGAAAAATCCTCATCCCAAATGGGAATCGGAGAGTCTTCAAACAAGGTAATATCCGACCATTCACTATTCGATTTGTTAGTTGCTGAGATACATTCGCGAATTTCAACAACAAAACATGCTATGTCATTTACAACTTGTTCAACCACTACTATATCCACAAATTTGGTTGAATCAACACAGTGGTTCAATTGTAACAGAACGGGAAATTGGGTGCTTGGACTTTCAATAAGTTCAGCCAGAACGGGAAAAATGTCAAGTATTAAAGGTAATTCCGGACTTTTAATCTGAAGTGTCGATTTTATCCATGGTGATGTGTAAACAGTGGAGTATGTGCTGTCAACTATCCAAATGGATGTTCGGTTATCTGCCAATGTGGTTAGCATGTAATATTAGAGTGTAGTATGATAAGTATATAATGTGTGTGTCTTTGCGTAAACTAATTTATTGATTCTGATTTGTTTACCAAAACATATTGCGGAATAATTTCACAAAAACGGCTGTAACAGCCATTTTTATTACATTTTTCATCTTTTGCTTCTCCACATTCCATAAAAAGGCGTTTCTGATATTTTTTCAGCCAAAAACAGTAACTTTTTCAATCCCGTTTCGTTATTCTAACTTTGGCAGAATTATTGTCAAGCGAAGTAAAACTAATCCGTATATGAAACATTTGTACCTTCCTTTATTTTCCTTATTTGTTGCTACAAATCTTTTTTCTCAAGTTGAAGATGAATCGTGTTTACCGCCTGATAAAAAGGTGTTGAAACTGATTCAAACCGCTAAATCTGCACCAACAACTCAAGTTGCCGTAGAGAATTTCGGAAGAGCAATGGAAGATGCTCCGGATAAAGCAATGCCGCGATTCGAATTTGCTGTTTTCTATTATCATTTGGGAGAAAAACAATATGCGGATAATCCAAATCCTGCAGCCGGAGATAAGAGTTTTTCGAATGCTGAACAATTGCTTGTTCAGGCGTACGACTTGTGTTCCAACTACCATTCAGATCTATTTTATTTCCTTGGTATTATCAACTATACGCAGGAGGAAATGGAAGAATCTCAAAAATGGTTCAAGCTTTTTGTGGATTACACAAATGAAGACAATTCGCGTTACAGTGAGGAATTCGCAAAACAAACATCGGATGTAAAAAAACTCCTGGCTTCTTTTAAGCAAGAGGCAGAAATGAAATCAACTGATGTTCCGTTTAATCCGTTCCCGATAAAAAATGTTTCATCACCCAATGATGAGTATTTTCCAATGATCTCGCCCGATAACTTGTTTATGTTCTATACGCGAAAAATAGAGGATAAAATGGGCGGATATACTGAAGTTGGAAACTTGAAGGAAGTTTACACTTTCTCTGAGCGTAAGAGCGAAAACGAAGATTTCACAAAAGGAACTGCGTTTGCAGCGCCATTCAATAAAGGTGATTTCCATAGTTACGGTGCGGCTTCGATGTCGGTAGATAATAAGGAAATGATCATGTGTGCCTGCAAGAAAACAATGGTTGGAACAACTGCATACACAGATTGTGATTTGTATTCTACAACGTTCGAAAAAATTGGTCCAAATCCAAACGACTACAAATGGAGCCCTTTGGTGAATTTGGGACCTGATATCAATACTTCTGATGGCTGGGAAGGTCAACCTTCTATGTCGGCAGACGGACAAACAATGTTCTTTACAGCTGTTCGTCCAACAACACAAAAAGACGATATTTTTATTGTAAAACGTGAAGCTGATGGTTCTTGGGGGAAACCAGTTCCGTTTACGCAGATTAATACTCTGGGGAAAGACAAAAGTCCGTTCCTGCATCAGGATAGTGAAACACTGTACTTTGTTTCTGAAACTTCTAAAAGCCGAGCTGGAGCTGGTGGATTGGATATTTTTTACATGCGTGAAGAAAATGGTGTTTGGGGCGAGCCAAAGAATATCGGTTTTCCAATTAACTCGCCACAGGACGAAATTGGTTTATTCGTTTCAACAGACGGAAAATTGGCTTATTTCTCCTCTTATCAAGGTGGAAACTGGAACATTTACGGTTTCGAATTGTACGAAGAGGCACGACCAAAACCGGTGACCATTCTTAAAGGTCAGTTGAAAGATGATCAGGGTTCACCAATCGAAAATGCGTCAATTGAAATTGCCTATGCTGAGTCTGATAAAGTGGAAACAGTGAAAGTAAATGGTAATGATGGACGTTATGCTGTTGTCGTGAAACAAGAGAAACCTCAGGATATCATTGTTTCTGTGAAAAAGGAAGGTTCTGCTTACGATGCGCAATTGATCACAAAAGAAGAAGTTCAGACTAAAACCGGAAATACAGAACTGAAAGTAAAAGAGTTGAAAGTCGGTGAGTCATACACTATTAATGACATTTTTTACGATTACAATTCTGATATGCTTAGTGCAAAATCAATGTTTGTATTGCGTGAATTTGCCCGTTATCTGAAAGCGAACGAGAACATCAAGATCTCAATTCAGGGTCATACCGATAGCGATGGTGATGACGCGAAAAACCTGGATTTATCTGATCGTCGTGCCAAAGGTGTAAAGCGTTACCTGGTTTCATTAGGAATTGATGAAAGCCGACTTTCTGCAAAAGGATTGGGTGAAACTGCTCCAAAAGTTCCGAACGATACAGCTGAGAACAAAGCGAAAAATCGTAGAACAGAGTTTGTTATTGAGGGAATGTAGTAGAATGGTTATGAGTTAAGAGTTACGAATTATGAGTTTTAAAATTTGTAGCGATTAACTCATAACTCGTCACTTATAACTCATCATTAATACGTAAATTTGTTGTCTAATTTTTAGTGAGATGAACAACTGGTTTACAGTCAAAGTAAAATATACAAAACAGCTTGAGGACGGGACTTTTAAAAGAGTAACGGAACCTTATTTATTGGCATCAATGACCTTTTCTGATGCAGAAGCTCGTATCTATGAAGAGTTAGGAATGTCAATTCGTGGTGAGTTTACAGTAAATGGAATTTCCCGAACTGATATTCATGAGATCTTCTATTACGAAGATGCAGATGTTTGGTACAAGTGTAAAATTACTTACGAAGCTGCTTCAGACAATGTTGAAGATGGTGGAAAAGCAAAGAAAATTTCTCAAAATATTCTGGTTTCTGCGCACTCTGTAAAAGAAGCGTTTGAGCGCTTGAATGAAAGTTTAAAAGGAATGATGATGGACTTCTCTGTTCCATCTATCTCCATTTCACCAATTGTAGATATTTTCCCTTTCACTGATAATGGTGAAGATATGGTTGGAAAAGACCTGGAGAAACAATTGAAGAAAGATATCGCAGCAGCGAATAAAGCAGAAGCTGAACATTCACTTGGTCGTAAAACAGTTTTCTCGGCATCAGGTTCTGATGAAGATGAGGCTGACGATTTAGGAGATGATGAAGATAGCTTTATCGACGACCAATTTGGTGAAGAAGAGTAATGAGTAGTCTTCTTGATCAATTACGAAACGATCATCACCAATTTGATAAAGGTGAATTGAAAGATCATTTGAGTGAAAATCCAATTGAATTTTTTCAATTGTGGTTGGCAGAAGCTCAAAAAAGTAATTGTAAAGAAAGCAATGCCATTGCCATTTCTACTTTGGGTGAAGATGGATTTCCTCAGTCACGCGTGGTTTATTTACGCGAAATTGAGAAGGGAAATCTGGTGTTTTATACCAATTACAACAGTTCCAAAGGAAAAGCAATTGAAAAACATCCCAAAGTACACGGTTTGATCTTTTGGCCCGAACTTCAGCGACAAATTTGTGTTTACGGAGTTACCGAAAAAGTAGACGAAAGTGTAAGTGATGCTTATTTTGCTTCCCGACCACGTGGAAGTCAATTAGGAGCATGGGCTTCACAGCAAAGTGATAAATTATCTTCCCGTAAAGAATTGGAAGATAGAATTGAAGAATTAGAAAAACGATTTCCAAATGAAGTTCCGCGTCCACCACATTGGGGTGGATATGCAATTCAACCAGTCAAATTTGAATTTTGGCAAGGTCGACCATCTCGTTTGCACGATAGAATAGTATACGAAAAGCTAGCAGATGGAAATTGGGAAATCTATAGAAAGAATCCTTAATGATTGAAATTAAACCTGAAATAGTTCAGCTTTCGAACGGTATTCGTTTAGTGTATTTGCATGCATCTGCTCCGGTTGCACATCTTGGGGTCACTTTTCTTGCTGGTTCGCGTTACGAAAACGACAAGGAAATTGGGTTAGCTCACTTTTTGGAACATTGTATTTTCAAGGGAACCGAAAAACGAAAAACCATTCATGTACTTTCGCATTTGGATTCTGTTGGAGGTGAAATCAACGCTTACACAACCAAGGAAGAAATTTGTGTTTACGCTTCGTTCGTCAAAACACATTTGAAACGTGCTTCGGATCTGTTAGCCGATATTGCTATAAACAGCGTTTTTCCTGAAAAAGAAATTGAGAAAGAAAAGGAAATTGTTCTGGACGAGTTGAATTCTTATTTGGACAATCCTTCCGACCGAATTTTCGACGATTTTGAAGCGCAGATCTTCCCGAATCATCCTTTAGGAAACAATATTTTAGGAACTACAGAAACCGTTCCTTCATTCTCGAAGAAATCGTTGATGGCTTACGTCGAGCGTTTCTTCTTTGTTGACAACTGCGTATTGTCCTTTGTTGGTGATATTCCTCTGAAAGACCTAATCAAAGTGCTTGAGAAAGACTTTTCTGCAATGTCGAAGAAAGGAAAGATCAATAAACCGGAAACCTTTTCGTCTTACAAGCCTACCAAATTGCGATTAGCTGAAGGAAACTTTCAAGCGCATGCTGTAATTGGTGGTTTGGCTCCTGGAAACATGGAAGAGGAAAGAAGAGGAATGACTTTGCTGATCAACATTTTGGGTGGTCCGGCTTTAAATTCTAGATTGATTCTTTCTATTCGCGAAAAATATGGCTACAGCTATAATGTAGAAGCGAATTACACTCCGTTCAGCGATGTTGGTTATTGGTCGATTTACTTTGGTACAGATCAAAAGTATTTGGATAAAACCTTGAAATTGGTTTACAAGGAATTGAAGAAATTACGCGAAGAACCGCTCACAGAAAAGCAATTGTCTCAAGCCAAAGAACAGTTGAAAGGACATATCGCTCTTTCACTGGATTCTAACGTTGGTTTGATGCAAGGGTTAGGTAAGAGTTTACTGTCGTTCAATCAAATTGATACCATTCAGGAAATCTACGCAAGTATCGATAAACTAACGATTGAAGAATTGCACGAAATAGCTAAAGAATATTTCAAGGAAGAATTGATTTCCGAATTGATTTACGAGGTAAAGTAACATGACATTCAACGAATATTTAGCTTATACAGCACGTATCCTATCTGGAGAAATAGAAGTTGCTCCATACAATGATCCTGCATATTTCGAATACACCAAACTCAACATGACGCGAATGAAGCGCTGGTTGAAAACGGCAGAGTTGGAGGAGGAAACGATTAAATTGGTTAAGTATATTCGTCGCAGACAACATTGGACAGTTATTTCTGAACCTTGGTGCGGAGATGCTGCTCACATTTTGCCTTTTCTGTATTTGATGTCGGAATTGAATAAGAAAGTGACATTGAAAATAGAGTTGCGCGATTCAGAACCTTACAGAATTGAAAAATACCTAACCAATGGAACTTCGAAATCCATTCCTATTCTAATTGTTCAAAACGGTGAACGCGAAGAATTCTTTACCTGGGGACCAAGACCAACTGGTGCAAAGGAATTGTTACTTGATTTGAATTCGAAAAATGCGTCATCAGAAACTGTAAAGAAGGAATTACAGCAATGGTATAACGATGATAAAGGTTTGGAAATTCAACGAGAGATTGTAGAAAAATTGAAACCTGTTTTGGAATTTGAGACACGAGATTTAAACTCATAGAAATCATAGTTGTAACATAGTCACATAGTTTTTAAATTCAACAACTCTTCGTGTAACTCGTGC
>CAMLET010000057.1 GCA_946479125.1 uncultured Flavobacteriales bacterium | reverse complement strand
CAACTGGGTACGATGATGGAGCGTTATTCGTTATTGAAGCTACGCCACAATTGTCATTTGTTACTGGAGTTCCTAAAGAAATTCCTGTTGCTGTACATCCTGAAGTTGTGGTTGTTGTGACATTAGCCGGAGCAGTGATTGTTGGGTTTACATTATCACTTACCGTTACAGTTTGTGTTGCTGTTGTGGCATTCCCATAATTATCTGTGACTGTCCATGTTACCGATGTTGCTCCAAGAGGAAACGTAGCTGGCGCGTTATTCGTAACCGAAGCTACTCCGCAATTATCAGAAGTAACGGGATTCCCCAAATTAACTCCAGTCGCTGTACACCCGGAATTCGTATTTGTTTCAACGTTTGCAGGAGAAGTTATTGTTGGAAATTGATTATCAATTACTGTAACCGTTTGCGTCGCAGTTGCGGTATTTGCAGAATTATCTGTCACAGTCCAGGTAACAATTGTTGTTCCAAGTGGAAATGAACTTGGAGCGTTATTCGTAACCGAAGCAACTCCGCAATTGTCTGATGTTGTTGGATTCCCCAAATTGACACCAGTCGCTGTACAACCCGCATTCTGTAAAACGCTGATATTGTTTGGAGCAGTAATTAGCGGCAATACATTATCAACAACCGTTACTGTTTGAATTGCAGATACTGAGTTACCTGAATTATCAACGGCAGTCCAAATAACAGTTGTAACTCCAGCGGGGAAATTCGCCGGAGCATTATTTGTTACCGAGACAATTCTACATTCATCGAAAGCATTTGGTGTTCCCAAACTAACTCCAGTTGCAACACAACCTGAGTTTACATTTGTATTGATGTTTGCCGGCGGAGAAATTGTTGGAAGACTTTGATTCGTTGTAATCACCAAAGTACTTGTATCATCAGCAAAGCTATTCCCTGCAATTAAATTCGAATTATGAGCAGTGAGTGTATATGTTCCATCCAACAATACTTTATAGCGAATGGTTAAAGCAACGGTTTGATTTGGACTGAGATCTCCAATATTCCAGGTAGTTGTTCCTGCGGAATAAGTCCCCTGATTTGCAGTAGAGCTTAATAAGTTCAGTCCGGATGGAGTTGGTGTTGTTTTTACTATAGCATCGTGAATTGTTCCCGGACCTTCATTGGTAAAACTAACCGTATACGTTATTGTATCTTCAATACACGGAGTAAGATCACTAACTATTGCATCCAATTTCACTTCGCCTGCAAACACAAAATTGCATGAAGTTGGTCGGGATGAAGGCATGAAAATGGCATTATAGTAAATTCTTAAACCATTGTTCCAGGTAACATCTGTAGCGCGTGCGTATTCCAATCCAAGTAAACCTAAATCCAATAGATCAAATGTTCCTTTTAAATAATCATGACCACCCAGATATGTTGCATTTCCTCCTAAATCAGCAGCACCAATTTTCCGTGTCGACAAAACAACATCACCATTTGCAACACCATAAGCCGGAGACGGACTTTTCTTAACCAAAAACTGAGTAGAAGGTTGATATACTCCACCGTTGTTTTTGTAGTTGACAATTGTTCCGGTTGGTTCACTAGTTAAGCTTCCCTCAAATTGCATTAAAGCATGATCGGTTCCAAAATAAATGTTGTTGTTTGTTTTAGAGCCATTGGAAGTCTCGTAATCAATTCCATTCGTAGTGTGTAAATGTTCTATCTGCTCGTAAGCATTGATTCCGGCGCATTGCGTAAAGAAGTTTCCTCCCGAATTTAAAAACTCAACCACTTTTGAAGTTACCGTGGCGTTTCCATTTGTCCAATGCGGTTCACAGCCAATGGTATAACAGCTTGCTGCGTTTAGATTTTGCCCTGGAATGGAATCGAAATCACGCGTGGCAATAAATCCAGCCAAACGCAACGCTTTCGTGTAAATTCCATGACTATTTCCATTTGTCAGAACAGCAATTTTTGGTTTGAACATAATTTCTGTTCGTACAGGCGCAGTAAAATTGGCTACAGCACGATAAACAGCAACATTATTCCCATAAGCGGTGATAAACGGCATTGCTCTTGTCACCCAAATACTATCAATTACGAATGGTCCGGATTGGAAATTTGTTATTACAGAAGCAGTGTTGGAAGGTAAGATTCGATTCGCCTGAGCAGAGAAGTCAATTCCATCTTTAACTTTGCTGTCTCGAATGATAAGATTTACCGGAATGTTGTTTTGAAGGAGAACATTGACTAATCCGTAAGCTTTAACGTTGAATGCAATCTGTGAAGCACTCAGGTTTTGCTTTGAATTATCCATTGGGATAATTAAACTTCCTGACTTGAAATTTGTGGCAACCGATTGTGCATGGGTTTGAAAGCAAACCACTACGAACAAAAAGAATATAATATGCGCCCTAAACCTCATCAAACCAATCATTCAAATTCGAAGCAAATTTGCCCCTTGAACCTACGCACCGATTTGACTTTTGGATTTGCCCAACCAATGCTATTTTCCAAATTAAAAATGAATAGTACCGGGCCAGTTGAAAAGCTTTACAAAGCTACTAGAAACAAGTGAGTTTGGGAAAGTCTAAACATCAATTTTAAGTTATTAATTAATAAACCACGAGGTTTTGAGAATAACTTCACACTTTTTATGCATACATAGCATAAATCAAACACTCAACTAAATTTGTCATTGAATTTTAGGTGAATTAAAAGGGTAATTCAGAAACTATTGATCAGACAGGAATACAAATTATGTTATCGTGATTAGGGAGTTCACCGTCTGAAGTAATTTCCACTAAATTCGATCTTCTTTCTTTAGTTCCCTTTTGTTTGTACAGCTTGTAATTGCCAAGTGAACGTACAAAATCTGCTATCTCTTTTGGAGTCACTCCCACTTCATTTTCACGTTGTTGAGAAACTTCAATAATGAGAACAGGCAATTGCTTTTTCAGCAGTTCGATTCCACCTTTCAGCACTTCAAGCTCAAAACCTTCCACATCAATTTTGATCAGATCAATCTTGTCATTTTCAAAAATATCGTCGAGTTTTTCCACCGGAACTTCAATTCCTTCTTGCTGATCCTGAGATAAAAGTGAGGCTCCACCTCTGTTTACATTCCAGTTTTCAAAAAGCGTAGCACTTCCTTTTTCACTTCCTAATGCAAATGGAAAAATGGAAACATTTTCGGCTTTGTTGAGCGCTAAATTGTGTTGCAGAATTTCAATGGTTTTCGGGTTGGCTTCAACAGCAAGAACTTTTCCTGATGCTCCAACAATTTTAGAAGCAATGCTCGACATCAATCCAATGTTTGCACCGATATCCAAAAACGTCGAACCTGATTTTAGAAATTCATTCAATAACTGAATGGTTCCTTTCTCATAAGTCCCTGTTTCGTAAAGCGATAGTTCCACACCTTTGTCAACAGAAGGATCAATCAATAACTGCACACCATGAATTGTTTTTAAAACATGTTTACCGGTTTTGTCAGGAGAAGGAAGCAACAACTTTGGCAGTACAACTGACAATCGTCGAATTCCACGTAAATCAATATCCCGAAGAGCCGAAATTAGTTTGTGACGAAGTAAGAACGAACGATGCGGTATGGACATAGAAAAATTGTTAGCCGAAGTTAGGGTTTATAAAACACATAGTCACATAGTTGATTCACATAGTTTTTCAACCTTATGTAAAAGGCGTTTAAGACAATATTCTAGTGCATTCCGTTTATATAATCTCACTTTCTCTGCTTAAAGCTATGATTACTATGTTCATTCTATGTGACTATGTGGAATAAAAACGTGCTCGATTCACTAGCTTAACCAATTGATTATCAACAATATGTAGTATTGTTTCGGATTCAGGGTACGAAAAAGGGTTGTAATTGTACTCCTACGTTCCAAAAGGATCATACAAAATCCTATGATTTCCTATGGATTCCTATCTTTATCAAGCTAAAACACTTAATTCTTAGAGAAACGAAGGAAACAATTTTAGAGAAGTTATCCTAATACATTAACAACAATCTTCACCCTTTTGAATTGGCGGACATTTTACTGTTCCGTAACTGCAATAAACACAGCAATCACCTTTCAATGGTTTGAGTACAGTTTTACAATTTTCACACTCGTAAAAGTAAGAACAAGCATCGGTTGGCATAATTTCATCTTTCCTGTATCCGCAATTCGGACAAGTTATTGTAGAGTTTAATTCTACTTCTTCCGATTCACAGCAACGACCATGCAATCTGTGTCGGTAATAATCCACGATTGTTGCAATCAATAAACCAAGCATTCCTGCATAAAGGAAATATACCCAGTATTTGCTATCGTTGAAATGGTATCCATAAAAGATAAGTATGGCACTTGGTATTGCTATCAATAAAGGATACATACACCCGTGCTTTCTTTGAGAAATGAAGAATCCAACAAGTGAAACTATGACCATTATTTGAAAAACCCACATTGTCCAACCCCCGAAAACCTCGAAACTCCCTAAACCGAGAGCAGAAGCGGCAAGGGCAAATATTGGAAAACAACAAGGTGAAAGGATTGCTACCAACAGCATTCCAATTACACCCCACTTACTTAGATTTTTCCCTCTACTTCTCACAATTTCGAATATTATTCCTCTCCTTTACAACAACCGTCCCGTTGCTTATACCCGTTCGGATCAGCTTTCACTTCGTCAGCATCAAACCCACGTAATGAAATTTCTTTGCGGATTTTATCAGGGGTGATTTTCTTCGTCCAGTACACAACGGTTGTTGTTTGGTCTGCTTCGTTATAAGTTACTAGTTGAATCCCTTTTACGAAGACCAAATCTCCTTCCAGTTTCCCTCCACACGTTTCGCAAACTTTGCAATGATCGCAAGTGTTCGGTGTTTTAATAGTAATGGTTTGTCTTTTCTGTTCTTTCTGTGCGAGAAGTACTTGAGACGCAAATAAGAATGCTATAAATAAGGCTATTTTAATCATGATCGTTTATTTTTTAAGTTTTACTAATGCTTCGTATAAAAGGTCTTCATCACCAGGTGCATAATTATTTCGGGAATAAACAATTTCACCATTTTCGTTAATCAGAAACGTATGTGGTGTATTGTTTACACCCATTGCTCTTTTAAAATCACTGTTCGGATCCATCAAAACCAAGAATTCCCAACCATTTGCGTTTACCAATGTCGGTACATTGTTCTTTGTTTTTTCGTCATCCAACGATACGGCAACTATCGTAACTCCCGTTTCTTCCTGCCAATCGGAATAGAGATCGTTTAAAGTTCCCATTTCCCTTTTGCAGGTAGGACACCAAGATGCCCAAAACGTTATGATGATCGGTCCTTTAATACCTAAAGAACCTGTATTCACCTGTTCACCGTCCATTGTCCTCAATGAAACGGATGGAAGTTTTTTCATGTCGGTATTCGCTGTCTCATTTTGTGCAAAAGAGATTAAGCTTATCAGTAATACCGCTATTGTTAGTAGGTGTTTTTTCATAGCTATTTTCATTTGTTCTAAAATTAAGTCTTACTTCGATAATATGGGTGTCTATTGAATTCTCATCCTTTGAATTCTAACTGCATTCAAAATCGCTAATAATGCAACTCCAACGTCTGCAAAAACGGCTTCCCATAGCGTTGCAATACCCCCTGCTCCCAACACTAAAACGATTACTTTGACAGCCATTGCCAAAATGATGTTTTGCCATACGACTTTCTTTGTAATTCGTCCGATTTTTATTGCTCTGACAATCTTTGAAGGTTTGTCATTTTGAATCACAATATCAGCTGTTTCAATGGTGGCATCGCTTCCCAAACCGCCCATTGCAATTCCTGCATCGGCTAGAGCAACAACAGGTGCATCGTTTACACCATCACCTACAAATGCTATTATCCTCTTTTGGTCTTTCAAAGCCTGTACTTTCTCTACTTTGTTTTCAGGGAGCAAGTCGCCAAAAGCATCATCAATAGAAAGCTTCTTAGCAACCTTATCTACGACACTTTGCTTGTCACCTGAAAGCATAACAGTTTTGATTCCTAAGCTGTGCATTTCGGTTATTGCCTGTTTTGCATCATCCTTGATCTCATCCGCAATGGTTATATATCCCACATATTTTCCATCAATGGCAACTACGACAATGGTATCGACTACTTTTTCAATGTCAGCAGGATAGTCGATGTCGAATTTCTTCAACAATTTCAGGTTTCCTGCCATTACATCTTTTCCCTCAATTGTCCCTCTTAAACCGTGTCCTGAAATTTCTTTTACTTCTTCTGCTTCTAAGCCTTTTATAGCATTTCCCGCATACTCGATTACTGCTGACCCGATGGGGTGGGTCGATTTACTTTCAATGATGGCTGTTAGTTTTACAAGTTCTTTTTCGCTTATTCCTTCAGTAACTACTTTTTGAACTTTGAAAACGCCTTTGGTGAGTGTTCCAGTCTTGTCCATGACAACCGTGTTGATTTTCGTCATTACGTCGAGGTAATTAGAGCCTTTGAATAGGATTCCATTGCGGGAAGCCAAACCAATTCCACCGAAATAACCGAGTGGAATGGAAATCACCAAAGCACAAGGACAAGAAATCACCAAGAATACCAATGATCGGTAAAGCCATTCTTTAAACTGGTAATCGGAGACAAACAGATAGGGAAGCAAACAAATTCCAATTGCAAGAAATACTACGATTGGGGTGTAAATTTTGGCAAATTTGGAAATGAATAATTGTGTTGGTGCTTTTCGGCTTGTAGCTTCCTGAACCATCTCTAATATTTTGGAAAGTTTGCTGTCTTTAAATAAAGCTGTAACCTGAATATATGAAACGGAATGAAGATTAATCATTCCTGCCAAAACAGCATCGCCTTTTCCTTTGGTATCGGGTTTACTTTCTCCAGTAAGTGCAGCTGTATTGAAGGAGGCAGATTCGGAAACTAATTTACCATCCAATGCTACTTTCTCTCCCGATTTCACCTGTATGATTTCATCAATTTGAACTTCTGACGGGGAAACAGTTTCCACACCACCCTTTCGAATCACGTTCACTGTGTCCGGACGAATATCTAATAATGCCTTGATACTTCTTTTTGCACGATTCACAGCGGCAGTTTGGAATAATTCACCGACTGCATAGAAGAACATTACTGCAACTCCTTCGGAATATTCACCAATAAAAAACGCCCCAAGGGTTGCAATCGTCATGAGAAAGAACTCAGAAAAAAATGCGCCTCTCACAATGGATTTTACTGCATCTATCATTACTGGAACACCAACTGGTACATAAGCGACTAAATACCAAGTCAGCTTAAAGTAACCCTGAAAAAACGCTGGCTTAAAAAGCTGTTCAAACAGGATTCCCGTTAATAACAAGATGAAACTTATTATTGCGGGCAGGTATTGCATCCAACTGGGTTTCTCCCCATTCGAATGATTATGGTCGTGTCCATCTTCTTCATCATGCGCATGTCCTTGATGATGAATGTGGGGTGTACCGCTTTTGGAATCTATTTTCTCTTCTAATGAGCAACACGTCATTCTACCTTGTTCATCGTATGTATGGACGTGATTTGGATCTTTATTTATCATATCCTTTTCTTATAAAAGGGCAAAGAACTTAGAAATGAAAAAGTCATTACTTCATGTTAAGTTTCCTAAGACTTTGCCCTAAAATTAGTTTGTCAATTTAGTGGGCATGCCCACCTTCTTCTTCGCCGTTTTTAAGTTTGCTTAAAATATCATACGCTCCATTAACCACAATTTTTAAGGTCTTCCAGTTTTTATTAGTAGGTAAGGTAATTTCTGTATAACCCAACTCACTAATTCCCGTTTTCACAGCAATCATTTCAAATGTATGTTCGTTTTTGTGATCTGCTTTAACTTTAATAAAAATGTACTTTTCTCCTTCAAATTCCACGATTGCTTTGTCAGGAACAGCAGTTACCTGCATACTTCCACTTTCAACCAAGCCTTTCAGGTACATTCCAGGAAGTAATTGACTGTCTTCTTTGTCCAAATGACAGTGAATATTCACGGTGCGATTACTTCCAATTTCCCGACCAATTAAATAAATTGTGGCTGTACGATCCTTGTCTTCATTTGCTAATGTGAAACGTACTTTTTGTCCTACTTTCAGTTTTGGAACGTCTTTTTCAAAAACGGTTAGTTCAGCATGCAAATGCTCCGTATCTGCAATTTTGAAAAGCACATCTGATGGAGTAACAAACGCTCCAATATTCGTGTTTACTTGTGTTACATAACCGCTAATCGGTGAATGGATGGATGCTGAACTTTGAATGTTTCCTTTTTCTAATGACGAAATCGAAATATTCATTAGTTGTAATCTTGCCTTCAATCCGTTAACTCGGGCACGCATACTTTCATATTCACTTTTAGCTTTTTGAACAGTTTTTTTTGCATTCACATTTCCAACAGCTAATTCTTCCTGACGTTCGTATTCCAGTTTCAAATATTCTAGCTGACTTTTGTAATCCAAATAGTCTTGCTGAACACCAATGAAATCAGGATTCTGAATAGTGGCTATCACTTGCCCTTTTTTAACCTTCATCCCTTGAAGAAGTTCCGTATTTTTAAGCGTTCCTCCAAAGGGTGCAGAAATGGAAACCAAATTTTGTGGTGGAACGTCTAACATTCCATTCACTTTAATTGTTCCGCTCAGTGATTTCAGTTCTATTTTTCCAGTCTGAAGCTCAATGGTCTTGTATTGTTCTGCGGTGAGTTCCACCAAATTTTCATTTTCATGATGCTCTTCTTTCTCTACTGGTTTTTCGTTTGAACTACAACTTGCAAGGAACAACGTTGTAATTACAATTGTTGATTGAATGAATGATTTCATAGTTAATTTCTTTGATACTGAATAATTATTTTTTACCTGTCAAGTACTGAAGTTTTGCAGCGCTTAGGTTGGTTTGCAGTAAGGTTGCGAGGTATCTCTCCTGTATCTCATTAGCGGTTTTTAGACTAAAGAGGTATTCCGAATAACCAATTTCCCCACCTGCATAAGATTTCCGTGCGGTCATCAAAATTGATTCAGCATTTTGTAATGCTGATAGTTTATAGTACTCCAGGTTATTCCTGTTGTTCAGGTATTCCTGCAAGGCTTGTTGGTACTTACTTTGCAAATCTGTCTGATGGGCTTCATAGTTACTTTCTGCGACTTTGGTTGAAAGGCTTGCTGATTTCACTTTTGCACTGTATCCATTAAACAACAATGGAACGGCTAAACCAACCTGAAAACCTTGAAAGCGTTTAGAGCCATCAAAATAAACATCCTGATTGTTTACGTTTTGTGTCCCGATAAGCGTTTGATTGAAGTACCCTAGAGTAATATCTGGCAAACCTTTGGCTATTTCTACTTTTCGCTGACTTTGAGTAACCTCAATTTGTTGTTGAATGTATGCCAATTCTGGATTCTCGGCAACTGCGTTTGAGTCATTGGCTAAAAGAAGTTGCTCCTCCTTTAACTCCGTTTCAGCAATCGAAATAGGTTCTTGACTACCGATTAAATTTTGCAAGAGCAAAAGGTATCTCAACTGGTTCGCTTTATTTTGAGCTAGCCGATTACTTAACTCATTTGCCTGAGTTTGCGCTGTGGTCTTTTCCAGCAGTGTACCTTCTCCCGTTTTCTCTCGTAAGGAAGATGCTTCAACAAATCCATTGAAAACACTGTCTTGTGCAATTAAGATGCTTTGCTCCTCATGCAGATATTGCAAATAGAAATAGCACTGTTTAATTTGATGGATCAGCTCATTCTTGGTGAGTTCCGTTTTCAATTTGCTTTGCTCAATAAGCACATTTCCTAATTCTGAATTGGAAGAAAACACAGTTGGGAAAGGAATGGTTTGGGAAACGCTCAAATTGTTATCCTTGCGGTTGATACTGTTGTATTGACCAACCATCAGGTTGACATTTGTTTTCGGAAGTTCAAATAAGGTTTGCTTGTACTGTGTTTGGAATTCAACTTGTTGATTCCCTGCAATAACACCCTTATTGTTGGTCAATCCTTGTTCAATTGCCTGATCCAAAGTCACTAAATTTCCTTGCGAAAACCCAAAACCAGAGAAGAATAAAACGGCTATAACCGTGGTGATACTTGGTAACGATTTTGCTTTTGGCTTGATTTTCTCGAACCAATAGTATAAAATTGGAAGCACCAATAAGGTCAATAGTGTTGCGGTTAACAGACCTCCGATTACAACAGTTGCCAATGGCTTTTGAACTTCTGCTCCGCTTCCACTGGAAATAGCCATTGGAAGAAATCCTAATGAAGCAACTAATGCTGTCATAATAACAGGACGTAGCCGAACAGCTGTTCCCATTTTTATGATCTCAACGGTGTCTCTCATACCTTCTTTTTTTAATCGATTGAATTCTGCAATGAGTACAATTCCATTCAAAACGGCAACTCCAAAGAGCGCAATGAAACCAACGCCCGCTGAGATACTGAATGGCATTCCACGCATCCATAAGGCAAACACTCCACCAATTGCAGAAAGTGGAATTGCAGTGAATATTAGCAATGCTTGCTTTGTAGATTTAAACGTCATGTAAAGTAAGAAGAAGATCAACAAAAGCGCCACTGGTACAGCTAGCGACAACCTGTTTTTAGCCGCTTGAAGGTTTTCGAATGTTCCGCCATAGGTAGGATAATAACCTGCTTCAAATTTCACTTCCGAATCTACTTTCTTCTGTATTTCCTCCACAATGCTTTCAACATCTCTTCCACGGACATTGAAGCCTACTACAATTCGTCGTTTTGCATCATCCCGTTGAATCTGATTCGGTCCTTCTTTGAAATCAATCGTTGCCAATTGTTCTAAAGGAATTTGCTGACCTGTTGGCGATTCAATAAACAGGTTACGTACATCATCTAAATTTTGACGGTTCACTTTATCAAGGCGAACGACCATTTCAAATCGTTTTTCTCCTTCATAAACATATCCGGCAGACTCTCCTGCAAATCCT
>CAMLET010000056.1 GCA_946479125.1 uncultured Flavobacteriales bacterium | reverse complement strand
AGAAAACAGATAGAAAGAAATTCGAGATTTTACAGCAGTTCAATCGTAGAACTGAAGCAGCGATAGTTACATTGGATTTCGATCCAACGAAAGCTCCGCCAGCAAATCCTGATTATTTGGTGTTCAAGAAATTGCCACCATCCAATAAATAAAAGATTTAAAGCCTCGATTTTATCGGGGCTTTTTTTTGCTCATATGCCCGCCTCGGGTGGAGATCGCCTCTCTAGCATTTTGAACCCGCCGAGATTTTCGTAACTTTGCGCAATATTTCGCTACATGTCTGATATTCGATACAATTTAAGAGGAGTTTCCGCTGGAAAAGAAGAAGTGCATAACGCAATTAAAAACGTTGATAAAGGATTGTTTCCACAAGCGTTTTGTAAAATTGTTCCCGACTACTTAACCGGCGATCCCGAATATTGTATTGTAATGCATGCTGATGGAGCTGGTACAAAATCGTCTTTGGCATACATGTACTGGAAAGAAACAGGCGATGTTTCTGTGTGGAAAGGTATTGCACAAGATGCATTGATCATGAATATCGATGATTTGCTTTGTGTAGGAGCAACAGAGAACATTCTTCTTTCTTCAACTATCGGACGAAATAAAAACCTTATCACTGGTGAAGTGATTGCTGCAATTATCAACGGAACTGAAGAGTTACTTGATACTTTGAGAAATCAGGGAATTGGAATTTACTCAACAGGTGGTGAAACTGCAGATGTTGGTGACTTAGTTCGTACAATTATTGTGGATTCCACGGTGGTTTGTAGAATGAAGCGTTCTGAAGTAATTTCTAATCATACCATTCAAGGTGGAGATGTAATCGTTGGTTTGGCTTCTTACGGACAAGCAACTTATGAAACAGAATACAATGGAGGAATGGGGTCGAATGGTTTGACTTCTGCGCGTCACGATGTGTTCTCTAAAGAATTGGCTGCAAAATTCCCTGAAAGTTTTGATGCGGCAGTTCCTGAAGAATTGGTTTATTCCGGATCTAAGAAATTGACAGAGGCTGTTGATGGTGTTCCATTGGACGCTGGAAAATTGGTTTTATCGCCAACAAGAACATACGCTCCCGTAATCAAGAAGATTCTTGACGAGCAAAGAGCAAACATTCATGGAATGGTTCATTGTTCTGGTGGCGCACAAACAAAAGTGTTGCATTTCGTTGAAAATGTTCACGTTATTAAGGATAATCTGTTCCCAATTCCACCGCTTTTCAAAATGATTCAGGAAGAGTCAAAAACGGATTGGAAAGAAATGTATAAAGTGTTTAACATGGGACACAGAATGGAAATTTACGTTTCTCCTGATTATGCAGATGCCATTATCGAGATTTCAAAATCATTCGGTATTGATGCGCAGATCATTGGTAGAGTTGAGACTTTTGAAGGTAAACAGGTAACTGTTTCTTCTGAAGTTGGTAAATTCCAATACTAAGAAATTATGCAAGAGTTATTGAGCAAATTGGAAGCGATTCATTTTCGCTTTATTGAAGTTGGAAAAATGATTACCGATCCGGAGATTATCTCGGATATGGATCGTTACGTGAAGTTGAATAAGGAATACCGCGATTTAGAAGAAGTTGATAACGCTTACAAAGCGTACAAGAATGTGTTGGATAATCTCAAAAGCGCCAAAACATTATTAGAGACAGAAACTGATCCTGAAATGCGTGAAATGGCGAAGATGGAAATCGACGAACTGGAAGGTCAAAAACCAGTTTTGGAAGAAGATATCAAGATTCTTTTGATTCCTAAAGATCCTGAGGACGATAAGAATGCGATTTTGGAGTTACGTGCCGGAACCGGTGGTGATGAAGCATGTATTTTCGTTGAAGACGTTTTCCGTATGTACACCATGTATTTTAAGGAATTGGGTTGGCATTATGAAATCATCAACTCTTCTGAAGGAAGTACAAAAGGATACAAAGAGATTTCGATGTCGATTGAAGGTGCCGGAATTTATGGAATGCTGAAATTTGAATCAGGAGTTCATCGTGTTCAACGTGTTCCTGAAACGGAATCTCAAGGTCGTGTACATACTTCCGCAATCACTGTGGCGGTTTTGCCGGAAGCTGAAGAAGTAGATTTTGAACTGGACATGAACGATGTAAGAAAGGATACTTTCCGTGCATCTGGAGCAGGAGGTCAGCACATTAACAAAACTGAATCTGCCATCCGTTTAACGCATATTCCTACAGGTGTTGTAGTTGAATGTCAGGATGGTCGTTCACAACATAAAAACTTAGCTCAGGCAATTTCTGTTTTGCGTTCTCGCTTGTATCAGGCGGAATTGGACAGAGTTCATCAGGAACGTGCAGCGCAACGTAAAACCTTGGTTTCTACTGGTGACCGTTCAGCAAAAATCAGAACTTACAATTATCCGCAAGGAAGAATCACTGATCACCGCATCAACAAAACCATTTACAACCTTGGACCTTTCATGAATGGAGATATTCAGGAAATGATTGATTCACTAAAAATGGCGGAAAATGCGGAGAAAATGAAAGGTGAAGGAGTTTAATCCTGTCTACGAATTGTTTTAAGAATTACTCAAAAGTAAGGTTATGAATTGCAGAGTATTCTGCAATTTTCTTTGCGTACTCGTTTCTTTGCGTTTGGTTTAGGAAACTAACAAGAGTGCATTTTAAAATTTTTACCGCGAAGAAAGAAGAACGCAAAGAGATGCTCCGTCTTAGACGGACTAATTTTTAAAACAAAGCCAACCTGTTCTAGAACAAGACATTTTTTCATTAAAATCGGTAAAAAGTACTCATTCATTGAAATTTAGGTTGCAACTTTGCACGAGAATTTCCACAAAAACAGTTTTCACTGTAACTTATCTCCAGTGAATCTGTCGTACAAAAAAAGCTGAATGAAATTAAAATTACTCTTCATCCTTATTTTTCTATCAGGATTACAGGTTTTCGCACAGGAGAATGCCACGTTAAGTGGGAATATCAGAGATAAATCTGATGGTGAAGACGTGATTGGTGCACGTATAAAAGTGAAAAACCAAACCATTGGTGCCGTTACAAATGAATATGGATTCTATTCCTTAACGCTCCCGAAAGGAAAGTACATCATTGTTTTCTCATTCCCTGGATATAAAGACATTGAGGAAGAATTCAACCTCGATCAAAATATTACAAAAGACGTTTCACTTGAAGTAGCTTCTGCGGTCAAAGAAATTAAAGAAGTAGAAATTACCGGAGTTCGACCTGATCAAAACGTAAAAGACCCGTTGATGGGTGTTGAACGCCTCGATCCGAAAGAATTGGCGAAGCTTCCCGTAATTTTCGGAGAAAAAGATATCATTAAAACCATGCAGCTTTTACCAGGTGTAAAAAGTGCGGGTGAAGGTGGTTCTGGATTCTATGTTCGCGGTGGTGGTGCCGATCAGAATTTGATCCTTTTGGATGAAGCACCAGTTTACAACGCTTCGCACTTACTTGGATTTTTCTCAACATTTAACTCTGATGCATTGAAAGATGCATTCTTGTACAAAGGAAATCAACCGGCAAATTTTGGCGGACGATTGGCTTCTGTGATGGATGTTCGTATGAGCGAAGGAAACAATCAGCGCTACAACGTTGGTGGTGGAATTGGTTTGATCTCGTCGAGATTGAGTGTTGAAGGTCCAATTGTGAAAGATAAAAGTTCATTCCTGGTTACCGGACGAAGAACTTACGCCGATGTATTCCTGAAACTGACAGACAAGTTCAAAGAGAACAAATTGTACTTCTACGATTTGAACACGAAATTGAATTACAAACTGGGTAAAAAGGACAAGATCTATCTTTCCGGATACTTTGGTCGAGATGTTCTGGGATTAGGAAAAACTTTCGGAATTGATTGGGGAAATGCAACCGGAACCGCGCGTTGGAATCACATTTACAGCTCTAAACTATTCTCAAATACTTCTTTCATTTACAGTTCATTCGATTACAAATTCAAGATCAAAACAGACGATGTTGAGTTTAGTATCAAGTCGAAAATTGAAGATGTAAACGTAAAGCACGAGTTTCAGTACTACTTAAGCCAGCGACATAAATTCAAATTTGGATTGAACTCCATTTTACACGGAATCGTAACCGGACAAGTTGAGGCAAACGCTGCAGCTGGTTTCAATGTCAAAAAGTTGACTCCGAATAAAACGATGGAAAATGCGGTGTTCTTTGTAGATGAATGGTCACTTTCTGAAAATTTCAATGTGAATATGGGAGTTCGTGGAAGTTCATTAACCGTAATCGGGAATGGTGACGAAATGTACACTTACGATTCAGAAGGAACAGTTTCTTCAACTACCGTTTACAAGAACAATTCATTTTTGAAAACCTATGCTTTCATTGAACCACGCGTTTCTTTTAGCTGGCAGTTGGTTGAAGGAATGTCAGTAAAAGGTGCTTATTCCCGAAATGTACAGAACATCCAACAGGTTTCAAGTTCAACAGCTTCCTCACCAACAGACGTTTGGTTGACTTCAAGTTTAAATACAAAACCGGCAGTTTCGGATCAGGTAGCACTTGGATGGTTCAAAAACCTGAAAGACAATACCTACGAGATCAATGTGGAGACGTATTACAAAGCGATGCAGAATCAACTGGATTTCAGAAACGGAGCAAATTCGCAAGCAAACGAGAAATTGGAAGGTGAATTGTTATCAGGAATTGGTAGAGCTTACGGTTTGGAAATCTTGTTGAAAAAGAAAAGCGGAGCATTTACAGGCTGGGTTTCGTACACGCTTTCAAAAACAGAACGCAAGATAGACGGAATCAACAATAACAATTGGTACAATGCGCGTCAGGATAGAACGCACGATTTATCAGTTGTTGGAATGTACGACATTAACAAACAGCTTTCAGTTTCGGCATTATTCATTTTCTATACCGGAAATGCCATTACTTTCCCAAGTGGAAAATACCAGTACGATGGACAAACGTATTTCGTTTACACGGAAAGAAACGGTTACAGAATGCCAAATTACCACCGCTTAGATTTCGGTTTGACGTGGTATAGAAAAAATACAGAGAAATTTGAAAGTAGTTGGACCGTGTCTATTTACAATGTTTATGCACGTGAAAATGCGTATTCAATTGATTTCAGAGAAAATGCCGACGATCCAAGCAAAACAGAAGCAGTTCAAACTACCTTGTTCAAAATTGTTCCTGCAGTAACGTATAACTTTAAATTCAAGTAAGAGTCCGTCGCGGCGGACGATAAAAGATCCACGGAAGTGGATCAAATTAAATTCGACAAAAGATGAAATACATTATAGGGTTTATTGTTGCTCTTTCGGGAGTTTTGGTTTCTACGTCGTGTCAGAAAGTAATCAATGTTGATTTGAATGATGCTTCTGCAAATATTGTGGTAGAAGGTGAAGTTTTGGTTGGTGATACAACACATCGTGTAAAAATTACGCGTACAATGAACTTTGATGAACCATCTAATTTTCCTGCAGTTGAAAATGCTGTAGTGACGGTGGTTGATAATTTGGGAAATGTAGGAACCTTTACACATGTGGGTGCAGGTGTTTATGAATTGGCTTCATATCCTGGTGTGGAAGGAAGAACATACACCTTGACTGTTGTGGTTGATGGAAAAACATATTCAGCATCCAGCACAATGCCTCAAAATGTATTGATGGATAGTTTGTATGTGGAACAAATTCCGTTTGGTGCTGATACGTTTAGTTTGGTGACACCCGAACGTTTAGATCCTGCTGGAATTGCCAATTACTACCAGTTTAGAATTACGCAAAATGGCGAGGTTTACGATGGAATCACGCTTCAAACGGATCAGTTGTACGATGGAAATGTGATCGTAGAACCGTTGTTTTTGGAAGAACTAGAGATCAATGATACCGTAAGAGTTGACATGTTCAGCATTACTAAAGCGGCATGGACCTATCACAATCAGCTTTTGAACAACTCTACCGGACAAAGCACTCCTGCAAATCCTATCAGTAATTTCTCCGGAGGATGTCTTGGTTTTTTCTCAACGCGCGGCGCAAGTTCAAAAACAATCATTTTCCAGTAACAGATATCAACTTTTTCCCTGTAAAGACGTAAATGGCGACTGGTAAGCGCCATAAAAAATCTGTGCATCTATGGGAATGGGAAAAAGAGTGTCTGTCAATATGTATTGAAGTTATGATCAAGTGGTTGTCTTTTTAAGGCTATTTCCCTGAATAACCTTATTTTTGTGCCCTTGAATCCATTGGCATGACAAAACAAGAATTAGTAAACGAGATCAAATCGAAAAAATCTTTTCTGTGTGTTGGTTTAGACACCGACATGGAAAAAATTCCTCAACACTTGCTTTCTACCGAAGATCCGATCTTTGAGTTCAACAAGGCAATTATTGATGCAACAAGCGATTTGTGTGTTGCTTACAAACCGAATATCGCGTTTTATGAATGTCTTGGACCAAAAGGATGGGAATCGTTGAAAAAGACAATCGACTATATTCCAAAACACTGTATGACAATCGCTGATGCCAAACGTGGTGATATTGGAAATACATCCACTTATTACGCTAAAACATTCTTCGAATACCTGAATTGTGATGCAGTAACAGTTGCGCCTTACATGGGTGAAGATTCGGTTACGCCTTTTCAGGAGTTTAAAGAGAAATGGGTAATTCTATTGGCGCTAACTTCAAACAAAGGTGCATTAGACTTTCAATTTACAACCGATCAAAATGGTGAAGAATTGTTCAAGAAAGTATTGCGAAAATCTTCCAAATGGGGAAGCGACGAAAACCTAATGTATGTTGTTGGTGCTACACGCGCTGAAGGAATTGCTGAAGTTCGAAAATTGGTGCCTAATCATTTCTTCCTTGTTCCCGGAGTTGGAGCTCAGGGAGGAAGTTTGGAAGACGTAGCTAATTACGGTTGGAACAACGACTGTGGATTGTTGGTGAACGCATCACGCTCTATTATTTACGCATCTAACGGTGACGATTTTGCTCAAAAAGCAAGAGAAGAAGCTCAGCAGCTTCAGGCTGAAATGGAAGCAATTCTGGTTCAGAAACAGTTCGTTTAAATTCGAATCCTAACACATCGCAATGGTTGATTACATTGAGAAACTGATCATTTTTATAAGTACGCCAATTTATACGGTGCTTATTTTGGGTGAAATCATTCTCAGTAATTACCACAACAGAAAACTCTATACAGTTGGCGATACCGTTCAGAACGTTTACCTCATGTTGGCCAATATGGGAATCGATGTTTTGATGCGTGCCATAACACTCTTTGTTCTTGGATATTATTTCAGTTTTCACTTTGTTTCGTGGAATGAGAGTTCATGGTATTACTGGGTTTTACTGTTCCTGGCAGAAGACTTTATTTTCTACTGGATTCATCGCATCGATCATATCGTTCGCTTTTTCTGGGCAATCCACGTTACGCATCATTCGTCCGATAAATTCAATCTAACAACTGGTTTTAGATCTTCCGTTTTTCAACCGCTTTATCGATTTGTTTGGTTTGTTCCATTGGTTTTAGTAGGTTTCGAACCGTTCGATATTTTTATCATGTATTCGATCACGCAAACCTATGGAATCTTGGTTCACACAAAAGCGGTGAAGAAAATGGGCGTTTTGGAGTACATTTTGGTTACTCCATCTCATCACAGAGTACATCATGCTTCCAATGTAGAATACTTAGACAAAAACATGGGAATGATTCTCATTGTTTGGGATAAACTTTTCGGAACGTTTCAGGAGGAACTGGATGAAGTTCCTATTCAGTACGGATTGTATGAGAAAACACTGGATAACAATCCGGCAAACGTGATCTTTCACGAATGGGTGGCTATTTTCAAGGATGTAAAACACGCAAAAGGATTTCGAAATAAGTGGAATTATGTAGTTCGACCTCCGGGTTGGAGTCACGATGGTACAACACTTACTTCAAAACAACTTCGTAAATTGAAGGACGAAAATAAAGGCAATGAGTAAGATAGAACAGCTTAAAAAGGAACTTGCAGAAGTTATTCGTAACTATCATCAAAAAGGTTGGTCGCCAGCTACGTCTACCAATTATTCATTCCGTTCCGAGGAAGATTTGAACGTTATTTTCGTTTCAAAATCCGGAATTGATAAGTCAAAATTCTCTGAAAACGATTTCATGACGGTTGATTTTAACGGTCATCCAACTCCAGAGTTTGCAGGTGTTCGTCCTTCTGCTGAAACGTTAATTCACTGTAAATTATACCATTTGTTTCCAGAAATGATGTGCATCGTTCACAGTCATTCTGTTTATTCCGTTCTTCAATCGATCAAGAATGATTCGTTTGTTGAGCTGGAAGGATATGAAGTGTTGAAAGGATTTGAAGGAATCAAAACGCATGAAACAACAGTTCAGGTTCCGGTATTCGATAATACTCAGGACATGGATGAATTCTCAGCAACCTTGGGAAACAATAAACATCGTTTAACCGTTCCGGCGTTCATTATGCGCAAACATGGAACTTACGCCTGGGGAAGAAACTTGTTTGAAGCGAAGAGACATTTGGAAACTGCCGAATATTTGTTTGAAGTAGACTGGCGCTTCGACTCCGCTCAGCGACCAGCCAACTCCGCTCGCTGACTAAACTAAAAAGGTAACAGTCAAAAGATGAATGGTATTGACTTGCTTTTATTACTCGGCATTTTGTCGGGAACTCTTCAGATTTCCTTGTTGATTTATTCCATCTTTTGGAGAAAAGCAAAATTCGGACATTTCTTTTTTCTAAATAGTATCTGTTTGTTTTTTGTTGGACTGCTTTTCCATTTCTACTTTGGATTTCCCTTAGACGAGGGAACAGTGAAGACTTCAGAAATCTCATACTATGAAAGTCGAATGGTTGTTTCAGATTGTCTCCTAGGAGTTAGTCTTCTTTTTCCCCTTGTGAAACTACTTCGAATTCTATAATCATTTGATGACTGAGCTTCGGTTATCGAGATGGTGACTGAGCTTCGGTTATCGAGTCCGCCGCGGCGGAAGATATCGAAGTCACCATTCTATCTCAAAATCATACGTTTTTCCGTTGTAATAAAGAATTGTTTTTCGTTCGTGCTGCTCTGTGGTTGTTGCTTGACAATTCCCATTCTCGTCATTTTCTGAAATTACAAGAGAGGCTTTTTCCTTGATTATTAAATTGAAATATCCGTTTGAGGACTCTGTATCTATCGCAATTGTCCCAGATATAAAACGTTGTTGTAGATTACAATCATTTGATCCTCTTTCACCGTTTTCAACATGAATTTCGTAATCACCAAATACACAGCGCAATTTACTGCCTTCGCGGATGTATAAAGAAATGTCCGTTTTGAAGTAGGGGTTTGGATAACTTGAATTTCTGTAATTAATACGAACTCCAAATGCTCTAACTTCTTTTGAAAGCATGTAGGGTGCAGTATCGATCATAAATCCGCTGATATGTACGGCATCAGATTCTAGAAGATGTTCACCTTCACTTCTTTGAATGATCTTTCCGGTTTGGTTATTTACAACCACGATTATAGCATCAATGGTAAAACCATATTCATTATTTTCTTCGTCCTTCTCTGTTGAAATGACTTTCGGGATCACCATCACAGTTTCCGTTTTGGAATAAGGAAGCGTTTTTGCTTCAAAAAGATCTTCCCTACAATCAGAAATTTTGAGTTTTAGTTGCTTCAGAACCGTTGATCGCAGTGAATCATCAGAAATAGGTGGATGCTGTGTTTCTGCTTCTAATGCAAAAATGTTTAAGCCTAGAAATAGTAGGAGTGTTAGCAGTAAAGTCTTTTTCATACTTCAGTTTGATTGCTTAAAGGTAGATGGAATACTGATGTGCGAAAATGAGGTTGAACTAAATGACGAACAGTGAAGTGTTCAAGTAATTTCAGAGCCCCCTATTTCTTGTAGTTAGAAGCGATTACGATTTTAGAAACAATAAAACCAAATTGACAAACTATTGAAACATTCATGAGGATAAAGTCTCTGAATGAGTTTGCTAAATTGAATTCTTCGTTTTTATTAAAAATGACTGGATGAGCCAGAACTGCGTATGCCAATATGCAATTCATGAGAATCATGATGTTCATGTTATCCTTTCTCTTTTCATTGGAATCTTTCAAAAAGAACATTCCGATACTTGTCAGAAAAATTGCGATAAATATGAGTATTTCGAATTTCGCTCCTGATAACATCTCTGGTCTTTAAAATTTAACATTTTGGCATTTAGAATTCTCTAAAACGCTTCTCCCACAAAAATGTAAATCCCATGTCCTTCGTTCGTTAAAGCAAAATCTGCTCTGATCCAAACGTCTTTCTTTGGAAACAACAAGAAACGAATTCCTGCTCCACCAGCAACCAATAAATGGTTTTTCTCAATGTGCTGTAGTTGATTGTAAACCAATCCTGCGCTTGCAAAAACGGTTGCTCCCCAGCGTTTCGCGAATGAAACGGGCAACATTCTATATTCTGCTTGTGTTGCAAGTAAGTTTCTATCTCTAAATCTTCCTAAATAATAACCGCGCATAATGCTTTCACCTCCCATTAAGGCCAATTGATTGAATGGCGGATTTCCTGAAGTAAATTGTCCAACAGCGTGCAACGCCAATACATTTCGTTTTCTGATAGGATGAAACCAGCGAACATCACTAAAAACAGAAGTGAATTCGTACTTGCTTCCTAAAGTTGGATTGTAATGCAGAAAAGCAAGTTCAGAGAAAAATCCATGACGAACGTTCAATACGTTATGACGATTGTCGTAAAGCGCACCAAGTCCAACTCCAAAATTGGTAGAACCTTCATGTCCGTTTGGTCGAACATAAGCCACAGCTGTATCGTAATCGTGGAATTTCACATTTCCCAAATGCTGAAGATCAACCTCCAATCCACCGTAAAAGTTTCCATGTATTTTCCGAAGTGCACGTTCCTTGATCTGAAATTGAAAAGCTTCCACATTTGCCAATTTCACGTTTGGTGATTCAGCACC
>CAMLET010000055.1 GCA_946479125.1 uncultured Flavobacteriales bacterium | reverse complement strand
AATAATATTGTTGACATATGGAGAAGATGTTGTATAGATAGTTGTTCCGGAGGTGCTCACATAATTGGTTGTTAACGTAATTCCGTATTTTATTGCTAAATATGAATCTATCTTCTGGCGTTCTGCAGCTGTAACTTGTGTTGTATATGCAATGATTTCAGATGCAGGTCCCTTCCAATCCCTTGGGTGGCCTACAAATGAAGTGGAAGGATTCAGATCGTTCATGCAGCCGAGAAATGCGTTAATTGTTGTGCTTCCTGCAGTTTGACAAACTGCTGACAGTAAGTGTTTTGTAGTACTGTGAAAAGAAGTACATGCAATGTTTAAACCGTTTCTTTGCCAGGTGTTTGCTGCTGAACTCAGTCCGAAATCGAAAGGATCGTATCCCGGTTCCATAATAGTTGCGAGACCTGCGTTAGACGATCCATGCAAAGTTCCATTTCCAGGTGTGAACGTGGTGACTCCTTTAATAATTGCACAATGGGAATTTACTCGAGTGAGATCGTTCAATTGAAATGTGAAGAACAGTGATCTGTAGTCAACCCCATACTTCTTTTCAAAACCATTCAATAAAATACATTGACGATTTGCGGCAATTCCTCCATCTAAAGTTCCTACCGGAGCAGCAAAATCAATGTAAGGATTGTAATTGTACGCTGTACCGGTAAGGTTTAACGCAGGATTTCCATTCATGATGGTAGCTATTCCTCCGGGCGCTTGGTTGGTCCATCCGGTCATGGCAGCCACACCCGAAGTACCCATATCGGCCCTTAACCACGTTTCAAGACCCGTGGATACTCCTCCGGGAAAAGGACAAACGCTGATCGTACCATTTCCGGCAGGATTGGTAACTGTAATTGCAGGACTGGTATAATTCACGGCAGAAGCGGTAAACTGAGATATGATTGCATCCACTGTTGCTCCAAGAACTCCTGTATTATTTAAGTCGTAAACTAACCAGAAATAATTGGCGCCACTTGTCAAGTTTATACTTCCATTAACATTATAGGTAGATGATGAAACTGCACCAGTACCAAATAGGTTATCTGTTGAAAATACATTAGTTGAACCGGTAAAATAGATTTTCGAACTCGAAAAGGCTGTATTCGCAGCGGTTCCACTCTGATTGGTTTGTATTTGCGTTAAGTTCAATGGAATTGTTCCCGTAGTATTAATGGTTAGTTTAACAATAGGTTGAATAGTGGCGCAATTAGTAATTGTACCAGAAGTCAATTGTGACACCGAAGCAGATGTAATACTCATTGGTGTACCAGCCACCACCTGAACTGTATAATCTTCTGTTTCACCATACTGGAAGCTAACATCGCAAGGATCTGTAGCTGGAGTTGTTTGTTTTACAATTACACGCATTCTGAGATTTCCAATAGCTGCAGTCATCGGAACTGAAAAATTTATTGATGTAATAAAATCTTCAATTGCATTGATTGTAGTTCCGGTTCCAAGCATTTCTCCGGCATCAGCAAAATCAGTATCGTTATTCCAATCTATCCATGCATTGGTATAGCGCCCGTATGTTCCAGAACATGTTCCTTGAGTGATATTTACCGTATACGAAGAGCCAGGGGCCAGATCCGCTGCAGGAAGTGCGGTGAAATTGCTGTAGGAAGTACATGGCCCGAGGGTACCATTATTAATCGTCACACTATTTCCTAATAGCTGAACACGGTGAACTTTTGCGTCAGTTGTAGTGGTTGATCCGGATGCACAATACTGTGAGTTGCTTAAATTAGATTTTAACAGCATTAGGATAATTAGTGCCAAATTTCTCATAGTGTATTTATTTGACACAAATGAACTGTTATAATGTTTGAGCCTTAATAATTCTTTGCGTTAATTATCGTTAAGTGCGTGATGAAGTATGTATTAATGTTAATATATCGATATTAAATAATTGATTTGCATTGTGTTACGTATGAAAAGGTGTTAAATCAACAAATAGACTGTAAATAGTCATTAAGATTAAGATTCTTTGAAATTCCAATCTTTTTCTTTATTTTATTTTTTGCTACTCTTACAGACACGTCACTCATATTCAATAACAAACCGATTTCTTTCGCGGATAAGCCTGAAATAAAATATGAGCACATTTTGATTTCTAACCGGGTTAAATTGGGATGAGTTTCCCTCAAAACATTAATGTGGTCAATTTTAATATCAGTATCTAATTTCAGTTCGGTTGCCAACTTTTTATCAATCTCCAGTAAATTGGCCAGTCCTATTTGTAATTCGTTAATTAGTTCATCGGTAGAAACACGTTTATTGCTTTTTAACCGTTTGATTTTTTCAGCAAAACCCGCTTCAGTTCGTTGTTTTATCCTAAGGGTGTTTAAAAGAATATTTAATTGCTCTTTTTGGCTTTCTATTTCTTTTTCTAAGGGGCGCTGTTTATATTTTTCAGGCGTTTCACTTATGTTTTTTCGTTTGATAACAATGAAGATATATACTATTATAACTAAAAGTAAGAACAGAAAACTGATTAAGAGTACCGCCGTAAATTTCCATCTTTCGATCTCTTTTCGTTCAGCGGTGGTTATCGTTTCACTTGGATTTGTAATGACAGGGTTGACATTTTTTTCGTTTTTAGTTAATTGTGCTGTTAAAATTTGATCATGCAACTTATTGATATCGGTTTCGCTGATTCCCAGCGGCGTTCTATTGGAGACGTCAATTAATAGTTCAATCGCATTAAAGCGATTATCAAGGTTGCCTTTGTTATTAATTGACTTGAATAGTTCCCGACATAACCTTTGCACCTGAGCGGAGTTACCATTAAATTCCTCAATTTTAATAATTTGACTCAAGCACATGGTGTAATTATCGTTTTTGATGTTAGCGGATCGGTAAAAATTAATTTCTGAGTGGAGATAGTCTTTGCCCTTTTTTAGCTCACCTAGTTTAACATACGCGCTACCAATGTTTCCTTTAATCAGATAATACGTTTCTCGTTGTTCAGGATTGTTTTTGTCAATTCTATTCATGCCCAGTTCAAAGTATCTAATCGCCTTGCTGTACTGTTTAAGTTCCATATAACATAGTGCCAAACTGTTGTAGTCCAATGCCTGTTCTATCTTATTTGTATTCCCATGAGATCGTGCAGCATCCAGGAAATATGAACAGGCTTTATCAAAAAAATGTAGCTTACAAAGTATATTTGCTTTAGTTCTGCAAGACAAGTATAAAAACCTTTTATTGTTGCTTTTTTTACAATGAGTAATCGCTTTATCAAGATATTCCAATGCAAACAAAGGAGCATTATTAGAATTTAAAGTAACAGCAAGATTGTAGTTTGAATAGATCGAGTAGTAATTACTGGTGAAATCAGTTTTCTCTGAAAGTCTTTTGAGAATTTCAACTCTTCTTAGTGTATTGTTGTGGTGTTGAGCAGAAATACTTTCGAGTATCAGAATTTTATTCTCATCACCCTTTTTATATTTTAGAAGAGTAATTTCATCCTGAATCTCTTCTGCTGAGAAGTTGTTTTCCCAATAATAAACCTGATTTTCTAGATTGGATTGAGCATGAATGAATGGGACGCTTGTGAGGAAGAGAAATAATAAAGGTGACCGAAGCATAACTGAACGTAACTGCCACAAAATAAGAAGAATAATTAAACTAATCATTTTTGACGAAGTTTTCAAAAAGAGAATGTAATAGTCCTCATAGATTACTAACGTCGTGCCAAAATCTTATAGATAAGGGTGGTTATTGTGAATTTTTGATCAAATAGTGTGTTTTGGGTAGAAAGCGCGTCCATATTGAACGCAGTATCCGATTCATTTCATTGAACTGCAAGATTATTTTTCAAATAAATTTTTAAATCTCAATGAGAATTCCTGGAACCCGCTGAACGAGCCCCTTAGATTTATATTCTTTCAGGTGTTGTAATTCTGTTTATATTGAGAAGGACTGCATCCTTTGGTCTTTTTGAAGGCGGTGTTCAATATAAATCGGGAATTGAAACCGGATAGCTCTGCCAGGCCATCCAGTGAATACATGTCAAAAGCCGGGTTGGTAAGCAATGCAGCTGCGTAATTAACTCTATGCTCATTGATCAGTGTATAAAACGATTTCTGGTATTTTTCATTGATCACTTGCGAAAGGTAATTTTTATTTACATCAAGGTGAGTTGCCAGTTCGTCTAAAGACAGGTCTCTTCTAAGGAAGATCCTTTCTTCCTTCAAAGCATGATCAAGTTTCTCTTTGATCATTCGCTTAACATCTTCCGAGATCTTTGATTGTTTGTACTTCTGAACAATTTCCTTCTTTCCCGAAGGTTCGGTAACTTCTATTCCCGTTGTAGCTGAATTTGTTTTTGGTTGTTGATTGACGTTACTTGAATAGATATCACTCTGTTTTAAGCCAAAGAAGCCTATGAATGTTACCATAATGATCATGAAAACATAGTACCAGTTTTCCAGGTGTTCAGTCAAAACTGCGCTATAAAAGAAATAGACGCTTACCTCAAAAAGCCCGTTGAGGATGTACATTATGATGAATGCAACCAGCCAGTTCAAGGAGATGGATTCGAGGCTTGAAAAATAATTCGTTATTCTTTTCTTATGATTCACAATCAGCTTGATCATTAAATAGGTATTTAGCGCTATTTGAAAATAGTATAGCACAGGAGTAGCCCATAATAATGCGTAAGTGAACTTTAAGATGAGCGTGGAACTGCTGGAGACTGAATTGTTCAATATGGTCACTTTTTCCTGGAAATCGAGGGGCAGATAGAGAACCATAAGAAGAACTCCGACTAAAACAGAAGGTAAGAATTGTGCTTTATGGTACCACGTGAATCGGAAATGATCGGTAGTTAACGATTTTATGTAGAGCAGGTAAAGCGGATTAATGAGCAGAAAGAAAATAAAAGTAAGTGGCTGAAGGTTTACGATGATATCAGCATTGCCGGAGGAGTTGATCAATGCTAAAGCATATACAGCTCCGAGTGTTCCGGTCAGGAAGAATAAAAAATAGTTTGTAAAGGATCGTAAAGGTCTTAAGATAAAAGAACAGATCGAGAATAAAACACTTTCGCATATCAATACGACAAGCAGCACTTCTTTAACAGAGAACATTCATAAAGTTATTTATTTTAACAAAGATGATGAATTATTCGATGACCATCGTTATATATTTCTATTTCGAAAGAATGTTCATTTGTTCTTAAAGAAAGCGGTATACCAAAGGGTTCTTTGAAAAACGAAATTTGTATTCGAAGATTGAAACAAATCAACTGTCCACAGTAGTAACAGTTATAGAATGATTTTTATTGGCAAAATAAATTACTGATAAACAGTTGTTTAAAATCTGAGTTGTGTGTAATTATAAACCATCACCGTTCAAATTGTTATCTGAGAAGTATGTTACTCATCTTTGCATTGTGCTACAGAAGCAAGTGTTGTGAGAAATAAGTGAAGAGGAACTTTTGTGTTGCATAATACCGCTATAAATTTCATTTTTCACAATACTTGGTTCTATTTCGTTTTGACAGCCTTGATATGTCCAGGCAGTTGTGTGAGATTCATTAATGTCAAGTAATTATGAGAACAAATTATTCGAACTTAAAAAAAATACTGATTCAATGGTTGCTTTTTAATCTGATTCAAGGGCTTCTTTTTCTAATGATATTTATGGGGTATACAGCTCTTCATGCGTAAACCGTTCCAGAAATCATTAATCATTAAACCAACCGATATATAGAAGTATTATTCGAATCACGCATAATTGCGTCCTGACAACGGAAAGGAACTCAACATTACGATTCCTGGCCGGAATCCAGACCTTCTCTATGAAAAAAGAAAAAAAATCAATGTCAACTAATAATTAATTACACTTAAAAATTAAAATTATGAAGAAGTTATTTTTACTCTCATCTGTGTTTGCGAATTCTGTTTTATACGCCGACAATTTTATTATTCCGAATGGGGATATAGCGGCATTGATCAATGCCATCAATGCGAGCAACAGCAACGGTGAGTCGGATACGATCACTCTGGCTAGCAACGGAACATACGTTTTCACCACGGTAAACCAAACCATGACAGGCCAGTCTTTTGGATTCTCAGAAACAGATGGACCTATAGCATTGCCTTATATTGCGAATGAAGCAGTTACCGGGCCGGATGTTGTTTTCAACCTCAATGGATCTGTTCTGAAACTAGACAGCAATGCCCCGAAAATGCGCCTTCTGTACAGTAACAATGACGTTTCATGGGAAATAAACGACGGAACGATCAGAGACTTTGAAAGTCCGCTAATTGATGCTGCAACGAATAGTGGTGGCGGGGGTGGAGCCCTGGTGATCGGAGAAACAAATACCTTCAAGACTGAATCCGTGATTTTCGAGAATTGCAAATCTTTTAGCGATTCAGAACGGGCTGGCGGAGCTGTCTATGTTAAAGGCAATGCGGACGTAACTTTCAAAAACTCAACCTTCAACAACAATCTAGCCACTACCCATGGTGGTGCTTTAAGTATTTTACTCTCTAAAGTACGTATTGAAGATTGTGTTTTCGATTCCAATACTTGCACTATAGCCTCCGGATCAGCAATCTACGTTGACGGATGTGAAGGTCCCCCCTCCAATCCCGGAGGTTTAGGAGAGATCATCAATTGTACTTTCACTAACAATATTTCAAAAACGACGGGTGGTGCTGTGTTTTTACAAGGATATAACGAAGACATCTGGAATGTGATTAATTGCCAATTTACTGGTAACCAAAGTATAACAGGCCAGGCAGGGGCTATAATACATTATGGCCCGAGCAATAACCAATTTAACGTTTCTGGCAGCACCTTTGAGAACAATGAAGCTCAAAGTCACGGGGGTGCCATTGTTTGTTCGAATGGGAGTAATAACTTCACTAATTGTACTTTTTACGGTAATATTGCTAAAGAGGCAAACTGCTTAGGTGGAGCTCTTTACAACTTTGGAGACTCGGGCGAGACCTGGTCCTCAACCATTGTTAACTGCACTTTCGCTAACAACATAGCTGGAGGATACGGAGGTGCGTGGTGTATTATGGATAGTCATGGAAGTGTGAAAAACACCATTATATCCAATAATTTGGCTTACCAGCAATGTGGCTATCCTCCTGCTTCCGGGTGCTCGGGATGGAACAATGCTAATAATTGCGCTGGCCTTCTGACGGACAATGGTAATAACATTGAATATCCTGAGAGGCCAAACAGGGTGTCTAATCCTTCTTATGATGACGCGAATGACCAAGCTTGTTTCACAAGACCGGTGGTATTGGCCAGCGATCTTATGCCAGTAATAGACCCGTTGCTTGAAGTGCCAAACTTTAATGGCGGTTTTACAAAAACGATGGCTCTTCAGGACGGAAGTCCGGCGATTGATGCTGGGAACGACTGCCAGCCAACAGACCAGCGTGGAGCGAACAGAGTTGGGAACTGTGATATCGGTGCTTACGAATATGGAGGTATACTTTCAGTAAATGACCAGAATTTCAGCAATATCGAATTAGTAGTTTATCCGAATCCTTCAACAGGAGAATTTACTTTAAGATTCCCGGAACAATATCAGTCAAAAAAAGTAAAAATACAGGTATTTGCACTTGACGGAAAACTGATCCTTGAACAGGATTTCAGCACAAGCAAAGAAGGCACGATCGGGTTAACAGAAAAAGGAACTTATTTACTTCATACAACCATTGGAAACGAGGTGTTTACCAATAAGGTCATGGTATATTGATGATGTAAATTGAAAATACTTCGTGGCGAGAGTTGAAACTACGAAGTTAGTGTTTCAATCAACTAGAGGGGAAACAGCAATGTTTCCCTTTTATTCATAAGTTGTCTGTCCAGTGCAAATCGTCGCTAGATGCTGTTGTTTTTCACAGTGAAAAAGAGAAAGAATATATAAAATTAGTTTTTCGCGAATTTGCTGAAATGGATAATTACATCAGTGTCAACTATGTTTTCTGTATTCTCAGAACCAACACGCATAGTCGCCAGCGACTTGTCCATAAAGTAGTATTTCTCCATTATTGGTTTAGAAACGTCAAAGAGTTTTTCAGCGTTTTCCCCAATAATAAAGATGTAGCCTTCTCCCATATCACTTGATAGGTCGTAGCCATGGTATTCACCAACCTGATTCTTTGAAAGCTCATTGATCAATTCGTCTTCCATTTGGTGAAGTAGCAGTGTGTTGTCAATTCCATAAAAGAACTGAACAACTAACATTTGACATGAAACGTTGCTTTTAGAAGAATTTAGAGTGGTTGGTTCTTCCCATAAATTAATTAATCCCATGACTTTCAGATTTTTAAGGATAGGTAATTTACTTAGAATATTTCAAATTTTAAAATTTATTTCAGTTTTTAACAAATCGATTTAGTTGTTCCCGTTTTAAAAATTCAAAAATGACATAAATCACCTTAAAATCAATAAATTTTTAAAAATCGATTGAAAAATAGGGGGTGTTCATAAAAATTAATATAAAAATTTGGAAACACCCCTATTGAAATGCTACCTTTGACGAAAATTTTGAATTTTATGGCAACGAAACGATTACAAGCGTACAGAGATGTACTGAACAGAACCCCAAAACACATTGAGTATGATGGGAAAATCTCTGATTTATTTGGGAAAAACGTATTTCACGCAGAGGTAATGCGTGAATATTTACCATCTGATGCATACAAATCTATGATGGAATCTATTCAAAATGGTACGCGCTTGGATCGTAAAATGGCTGATCAGGTTGCTTCTGCAATGAAAGATTGGGCATTGACAAAAGGTGCTACACATTATACACACTGGTTTCAGCCATTAACTGGAACAACTGCTGAGAAACACGATGCTTTCTTTAAGCCAGTTGGACCAGGAAGAGCAATTGAGCGTTTTGACGGTGAATTATTGGTTCAGCAAGAGCCGGATGCATCTTCTTTCCCGAATGGTGGTATTCGCAATACATTCGAAGCTCGTGGTTACACAGCTTGGGATCCGTCTTCTCCAGCTTTCGTAATTGGAAAAACGTTGTGTATCCCTACAATTATGATCTCTTACACTGGAGAATCATTGGATTACAAAATGCCATTATTAAAAGCTTTGCATGCAGTTGATAACGCTGCGGTTGAAGTTTGTCAATATTTTGATAAAAACGTTACTAAAGTAAATGCTACTTTGGGTTGGGAACAAGAGTATTTCTTAGTTGACCAGGCGTTATTTAATTGTCGTCCTGACTTAATGATGACAGGTCGTGCTTTGTTTGGACATGCTCCTGCAAAAGGACAACAGTTGGAAGATCATTACTTTGGTTCAATTCCTGAGCGCGTTACTGCTTTCATGCGTGAGTTTGAAACAGAAGCTATCTTGTTGGGAATTCCTGTAACTACGCGCCATAACGAAGTTGCTCCAAACCAATTTGAATGTGCTCCGATCTTCGAAGAATGTAACTTAGCAAACGACCACAACATGTTGTTAATGGATTTGTTAGAGAAAATTGCGCGTAAGCACGATTTCCGCGTATTGTTGCACGAAAAACCATTTGCTGGAGTTAACGGATCAGGAAAACACAATAACTGGTCACTTTCTACAGATACTGGAGTGAATTTGTTGCAACCTGGAAAAAATCCAAAGACAAACTTACAGTTCTTAACGTTCTTCGTGAATACAATTAAAGCTATTCATGACAATGCTGATTTGTTACGCGCATGTATTGCATCTGCAAATAACGATCACCGTTTAGGTGCGAACGAAGCTCCGCCAGCAATTATTTCAACGTTCATTGGTTCTCAGTTATCTGGAATGTTAGATGAATTGGAGAAAAACGTGAAGGCAGGAAAAATGTCGCCACAAGAAAAAACGGAATTGAAATTAAACATTGGTAAGATCCCTCAAATTATGTTGGACAATACCGATCGTAACCGTACATCTCCATTCGCATTTACAGGAAACAAATTTGAGTTCCGCGCTGTTGGTTCTTCTGCAAACTGTGCTTCGGCAATGATTGTGTTGAATACAATTATGGCGAAACAATTGAAATTGTTTAAAGTGGCTGTTGATTCACGTATTGATAAAGGTGAAGCGAAAGACGAAGCAATCTTGAAAGAATTGCAACAGTTGATCAAGGATTCGAAGAAAATTCGTTTTGAAGGAAATGGATATGGAGACGAGTGGGTGAAAGAAGCTGAAAAACGTGGATTAAACAACTTTAAAGATACTCCACGTGCATTGAAAGCTTGGGGAAATAAGAAATTCATCAAGATGTTCGAAGAATTGAACGTATTGACTGAAAGAGAAGTTGAAGCTCGTCAGGAAATCGAATACGAAAGCTACATCATGAAAATTCAGATCGAAGCGCGTATCATGAATGACTTGACGCAAACGCATATTATTCCAGCGGTTATTGAGTACCAAAACAAATTGGTTCAAAACGTTCAGGGATTGATTGCTACGCTTGGTGATAAAGTTGGAAAGGTTGCTGCTCAGGCTCAATTGGAGTTAATCGAGAAGATTTCTGGTCATATCAATCGTATGAAAAAAGCGAATGATTTGATGGTTGAGGCTCGTAAAGCTGCTAACAAGATTGAAGATTCAGAAGAACGTGCAATTGCTTACTGTGATAAAGTAAAAGTTCACTTCGAAGAAATTCGTTACAACGCAGATAAATTAGAATTCTTAGTTGACGATGAATTATGGCCTTTGCCTAAATTCCGTGAAATGTTGTTCACACGTTAAGACTGGAAATCAGATAATCATTGTTAAGAGTTGCTTGCTTCGGTGGGTGACTCTTTTTTATACAATGCAATTATCAACGATGTAATTATAGATTATCAAGTAGAAGCTCTGCCTTGATAATTAAGTCATTTACCATTGATAATTATTGGACATCCAAAATCATCTTGATCTCATTGCTGTACTTTCCCTGAAACTTAAATTTATTCGGAATTCTACCACATTCTATAAAGCCCATGTTTGAATATAGTTTTCGGGCAACTTCATGTTCTTCGTATACTTCA
>CAMLET010000054.1 GCA_946479125.1 uncultured Flavobacteriales bacterium | reverse complement strand
CTTATGATGAGCGATTTCATTCCGTTAGGAAGGTTTAATTGCTTTTGGTAATTCGGAACAATTCTTCGGAGAATCATGATCTGAAGGACTACAACTAACAAAGCTAAAAACATGTGAACGGTGATTACCCATGGAACAAGATTTGTTGCTACCACGATTGATCCAAACCATCCATTTACACTTATTGCAATCAATGTTCCCAGACTCAGTAATGCCAATTTTCTACTTTTTCGGTACCTGAAAAGTGTCCAAATGAAAGCAATCAAAACCGCGTTTCCTGCCAAAAATCCCGCCCACCGATTCATGTATTCCGTCCATGTTTTTCCAGCGTTGAATGGCAATTCTTCGTATACAGAAGGATCGTTTTTGATTTTCTCCGCCTTCTCCTTCATACCAATTGAAGTCAGAAAACGACAGAATTTCTCCACTTTTTTCACTCTTAATTCACCATAAACTTCTCTGTAGTTTTCAGGAAGTTCTTTTGCGTCGGTTGGTGGAACCCATGAACCAAAACATTTTGGCCAATCCGGACATCCCATTCCACTTCCGGTTGTGCGAACAACGCTTCCGGCAATAATTACTGCAAAAATTAAAAAGAGGGCTAACCAATTCAATTTGATGAACCAAGAAGAGTATTTCTGTGTCATGTTGCAAAAATAACGCTTAATGCAACCCGAATTCCACAGTTTTCAGTTATTTTGACCTATGAAGATCGTAATTGTTGGTTCGGGCTGGTTAGGCAAACCTCTTGCTGAAAAATTGAAATTGGGTGGGAATTCCATTTCGGTCGTTTATCGTTCCAATAAACCTGAATTGACTGCGGGAATAAACGCTTTTCAACTAACCGAAGATGAAGCTATAACTGTAGTCTTAAATGCTGCCGATTATGTAGTATTTTGTTTTCCACCTCCAAAGGAAGGAAAATCACATGCTGAAACCTGTTCGGAACTCGCGAAGCATTGTCAAACGAGTTGTCGATTTATATTTACAAGCACAACTGGTGTTTATCCAAATGAAAACAGAACTTTTGATGAAACAGTAATTTTGGATTCAGCGAACAAGCATGTTGCAACAGAACAAACACTTCAAAAAGAATTGGGAAAACGATTAACGATTGTTCGTTTGGCTGGTTTGGTGGGTGAGGGAAGGTTCCCCGTTCGAATGATGTCGAAATCTGGAAAAACATACAATTACAACGAATACTGTAATCTCATTCATCTGCACGATGCCGTTGGAATTATTGAATTTCTGATTGAAAAGAAGTTCGAGGTACCTGTTGTAAACGCATGCGCGCCGAATCATCCTTTGAAAGGTGAATATTACACCAACATGGCTGAAAAGCTGGGAGTGGAAACCCCGTTATTCGAAAAAGGCCTGACTGGAAAATGTATCCAATCAGACCTTTCTATTTCTTTGGGCTATAAGTATTTGCTACCTAACCCTTATGATTTCTATTAATATCTCCCACTGATTCACAGATTTTAATGGCGCTTACCAGACGCCATAACCTTAACGAGACCGGTAGGCGAGATTTTTATTTGCGCATTTGTGGGAAAGAAAAGGAATTGCCTGCTTGCAGGCAATTTACAGTATCATTTTTAAAATCCAATACTCGTAATTCTATATTCATTCAAATTCTTCGTAAACGCTGTTTCACTGAATTCTGTCATGATCATATGCGTTTCAGCTTCACCTTTTTTATTGTAAGAAGTAAATTCCATTGTAGTTCCGCTTGCAGGATAATCTCCTTCTGGCTGAGCAGTTTTTGAATATTGCATCATACTTGCAGCAATCTTCGCGTTATCGATGATGATGTCTGTGGTGATCCACATGTCCATCTTAGTTCCATCTTCACTTGTTGCAACATATTTCTCACAATTCTTACCAAGGATCTGCTTCGTTTCACCAGTTTTAGTAATCGTTGTTTTTCCTGCTTTTTCGTTATGGTTGTCAACCATTTTTCCAGCCATTTTGTTCGACCATGAAGAAGACATTACTGTAGCTGATTTTGACTTTTCATCAATAGTGATCATTACTTCGTTCACATAATCATTGATCATTGACGATTGACCGTCGCTCATAACCGTATACATTGCCTCATCTGAATAAGAATAAGCCATGTTGGTTGTTTTACTTTTCTTCATGTCGGTAATGTCGTAAGCAACCTTCATTTTGAAAGAGTACTCTTTCTTGTAGTCGCCTGTTCCTGTTGCCATTCCTTCCGTTGGAACTGAATCTACACTTTCAGTTGTTGGTTCAGGAGAAGCACTACTTGCAGGAGCTGCCGGGCTTTCAGATTTTTTGTTTGTAAGACCAGATTTCTCTTTATTCGATCGTCCTGTATTAAAATCTTGACTCTCAACCTTACTTTTAGCTGCACCACCAATGGTTTTTAATACCTGACCATTTGCAATACTTGCTAAGCCTAAAAATGCGATAATTGATAATAGTGTTTTCATATTTTCTGAGATTAACTCGTATACAAATATAGAACAGTTTGACCTTTGATCTTTAAGGATTTAACCGCTTCCTATTCTAAATGACTAAATTACGTCTTTTGGTGTATAACTTGACTCCTCAAAAAAGCACACTGAGCTTCGGTTATCGAGTCCACCGCGGCGGAAGATATCGAAGTCTGCTTTCTAGTTAATCCCCAAAACCTCCAAAAGTTCCGTTTTCTTACTTCTGGAAACTCCAATTTCTTCCTGATTGGTAAGAATTACAGATCCGCCTTCTCCGCGAATGTATTTCGCAATGTGATTTAAGTTCACTAAATGTGAATTGTGTAAACGGAAGAAATAAGGGAAATCAGCCAATTGACGTTCAATCTCTTTTAATGTTTTCGAAACAGTGATTTTGCGTGCCGGAAGTACAATTACTGTATAATTCCCATCAGATTCACAACGAATAATCTGCTCCACTTCAACCAATTCAACTCCGTTCAACGACGAAATTGGAATTTTCGGTTTTAGTCCAAGTTGGGAAAGTAGGATAGGAGTAGGCTTCGTTTCTGCACGTTTTTTTGCAACTCTCGAAACACTTTCTACCAAATCTTCCGCCTCAATTGGTTTTACCAAATAGTGGACGGCTCCGTGCTTAAATCCTTCAAGCGCATATTCGTCGTAAGCAGTTGTAAAAATGACATCCGCTTCTTTATAAGTTAACACCGAAAGCAATTCAAAACCGTTCAGTTGAGGCATAGAAATGTCAAGAAACAACAGATCTGGTCTTTCGTTATTGATAACCTCAATTGCGTTTAATGGCGATGAGATTTCAGCGATGATTTCGACGTTAGTACAATATTTCTGAATGAGGATAGAAGTTGTTTCTAATCCATGTTTTTCGTCATCTACTATGATGGCACGTAATTTCATAATAATGAATTGCTTATAATTCGAAGTACAAGTTAACTAAAGTTCCTTTTGGTTGGTTGTTTTCATCATACAAATCAACAATTTCAAAGTCGTTTCGCTTTCCGGTTCTGAAACTTAAACCTTTTAGTCGCTCCTTTGTGATTTGCAATCCTACACTTCCTTCCTTCAATGAACGTTTAGAATTATTTTCTTTTGCTCTTTCACGCCCAACTCCATTGTCTTCAACGGTTACACGTAATTCCTTGTCTACAATTTTGAATGCGATATGAAGTTCGCCCTTAGTGTCTAATCTCGACATCAATCCGTGCCAAATGGCATTTTCAATGAAAGGTTGAACAACCAATGGGGGAAGTTGCACATCAAGTACATTTTGTCCGTCTATTTCAATATCAAAGTCGAAGCCGTTATCGAAGCGTAATTTCTCAAAATCCAAATACAATTTCATCGCCTGAATTTCGTCATAAACAGTTATCATGTCGTGACGAGAATAATTCAGGATCATGCGCAGTAATTTCGAGAACTTTGCAATGTAATTGGCAGCGCTGTCAACGTCGTTTTTTAGTATGAATAAACGAATGGAATTCAAGCTATTGAAAAGGAAGTGAGGATTCATTTGAGCCTGAAGTGCTTTCGATTCCATTTCGTTCAGATCCGCAGAAAACTGAGCCTTCATTCTTTCGGTAGTTTCAATGCGCTTAATTCGTAGTCGGATGTAAAGCCAAATTCCGCTAATCGTAAACACGGTAACGAAAAGTATGAACCACCACGTTTTGTAATAAGGATCATGAACGACAATATCGTATCCGGAAATAAATTCCCTGTCACCAACTGTCACTTTCAATTCGAAACGGTAGTTTCCGCCTGGTAAATTGTAATAGCTTACTTCATCCCTGTTGTTTCCCGGTCGCCAAACATCATCCAATCCTTTCAAGCGGTATTGAACCTTGTTATCTCCGATTACACCAAAGTCCAAAACACCAAATTCAAACTGAATACTGTTCTGACTTGCTTTGAAGGTTTTTAGATTTAGTGGTGAATTGTCGTTGTTTAGTACAAGAACACGCTGAATGTATGGTTTTGGATCGTAAATAAGAGGAATGGAATTAACAATTGAGCCGCTTACAAGTGAGTTTTCCTGAACAAAGAAAATGGAATTTCCTGAACACAAAATCTTTTTTACATTATTCAAACCATTGCTTTCGCCAAGAATTTCGAATTGATTTTTCTTTGAGTCGATGCGAATGACGAAACTGGAACTAAGCACCCACAAATTCCCAAATCTGTCTTTGGTAATTGACGAAATGGTTTCCAATGGAAAATCTTTGTTCTCGTCGAATTCACGAACTGTTTTTTGTGTTTTTACATCGTAACCAAACAATCCGCTAGATGATGTCCCGAACCAAATAATATTGTTCAGGTAAGCTGAAGCGGTGATCTCATCACTAATTCGATTGTTTAACTCTGATAATGCTTTGAACTCTAAACTTTTTAGATCGAATTCATAGATACCTTCTGATCCAGACAAAAATGCTTTTGAATTTACAACGGTTAAAGAATTAATCTCACCTCTCAGCGACCAGAGTTTTAACTCAGAACCTTTGACTTTAATCTTTTCCCATTTTTCGTTCTTTAGTTGGAAGAGTCCGTCTTCTGAGTGATAAACGTAAATCTGACTATTGAAAGTGGCAACGAGCGATCTTCCATTTCTTACAAGTAAGTCAGGTAGTCGTTTCATTTTCCCGCTTCGGTAAACAACGAAATATCCGCTTAACGATGAAATCAAAAAGTCCTCACTTCCAAATGTAGTTATGGATTCAATTCCTGCAATTCCCGTAATGGCTTTTCCTGCGAAAGTAGGTTCCGAAAGTGATCTAAGTTCTATACCGCCATCGTTTTTTTCAATAATGTAAGAAGTTTGAGAAGCATTGCTGTAAATGGTTTTTACAGCCGGAAATACAGCTCTTGATCCGTAGATCTGGTTTTCGTTTTGAATGAAAAGTCCTAAATGTTTACTGCAAATGGCGACTTCAGAACCATGTCGTGCAAGACTAAACGGACGAATATCTATTTTTTCATCATTATCAAAACGTATAAAATCCTTTGTTTTGGTATCGAAAAGAAGAAACTCCTTGTTTTCAACGCAAGTGTAGATGTATCTTGTATCACGCCATGCTAAACCGGAAATAGACGAACCTTGGATTCCTGCATTTTCATCATTAAAGATCTTGTATTCTTTCTGAATTTGATCGAAGTACAAGAATTTTCCATTTGCTGTTCCTAGATATAGATTCCCTTTCCCGTCTTCTGTAATACTTCTCAATTGATTGTCTTCAGCAGAAAACTCAGTTCCTTTGGCAATATGGGTTTTATCCACAGGGAAATAAGCCCATTTACCGTTGTTTTTATTGAATTGGAATAGGCCCAGGTCCGACAAACACCACAAATATTGTTTTGAAAATTTATCCTGAAAAACGGCATAAAATGTATTCGCTTTAAAGGCATTCAATTTCTTGAATTGCTGAGAAGGAGCGAAATTTGTGACTTTATTTGTTTCAATTTTATCCAGTCCCCAACCTTGTTGAGCTGCCCAAAGGACATTCGCGTTGTCTTTACAAAACGACAAGATCTTATTCCCTGAAATTTTTGGAGTTCCCTGGGTTCTCGAATAATTTTTAATAGCAAGTGATTTGGTATTAAGGATCACCAAACCTTTGTTTTCTACACTTGCATAAATACTTTCCTTTCCGTCGAATGCAATTGCGTTTATTTTGTTTCCAAGGATGGATTTGCTATCGGAACTGTTGTGTTTGAAATGAATGAAGCGTTGTCCGTCAAATCTATCGATTCCGTTATTGGTTGCCAGCCATAAAAATCCTTGATTGTCATAGGTGAGCGCATTTACTTCGTTCGATGCCAAACCATTTTCCTTCGAATAGTGGATTATCCCTCGTTGTCCGAAGGAAAAACAGCTAATGAATAGAAAAAGCAGTACGATGAAACGCATAATTCAAAGATGCAGTTTTTTCTTGAGACAACGATTTTCTTTGGCTTTCGTCTTACTACTCAGTGAAATAGAATTAGCCATTGGTAGGATTTATTGCCTGAACAGATACCACAATTTAAACTTTGGCGTTAATTTTGTTATAAAGTTTCAACCTTTTTGAAATTAATACGTTATTACGTTGTGAAACAGTTACTCGTTGTACTTCTTTTGTTTTTAGGGTTTATTCCTACTGCAAACGCCTCCCACATTATTGGAGGTGAGTTTTACTACGACTATTTAGGAAACAACGTTTACCGACTTTATGTTGTTGTTTATCGTGATTGCGCTTCAACTGGGGCACCTTTTGATGAACCATTACCTATTGGTGTTTTTGATTCAAATAACAACCGAATTGATGAGATTGCTATCAATTTTCCAGGAAGTGTAAACCTGCCAGTTATTTTTAATAATCCATGTGTTACACCTCCCGGAGGTATTTGTGCAGAAAGAGCAATTTATGTGGTTGATAAATTCTTTCCACCAACTGCTGGAGGCTATACTTTGGCATATCAGCGTTGTTGTCGCGGACCAAATGTAACAAACCTGAACAGCCCAGATGATACAGGTTTAACATGGACATGCTTTATTCCCGGAACCGCTAATAATAACTACATCAACAGCTCAGCGCGTTTTACGAATTACCCACCTTTGGTGATTTGTAATAACGAAGATTTACATTTTGATCACAGCGCAACCGATCCGGATGGTGATATTTTGACTTATGAGTTAGTAACACCTAATGCAGGAGCAAACTCAGTGAGTCCACAACCAAATCCAATTCCTAATCCACCATACCCATTGGTTTCATGGGGTGGAGGATTCAATGCAGCTGTACCGTTAGGCGCTGGTTCAACAACAACCATCAATCCGAATACTGGTCAGCTTTTCGTTGACGCTAATTTATTAGGATTGTATGTAGTTGGAATTCGCGTGAATGAGTGGCGAAATGGTGTTATTATTAGTTCAACTACCCGCGATTTCTTGTTTAGAGTAGTGAACTGTATCGTTCAGTTAACCGCTGAAGTAACAGAGCAAGAAGATACTCCAGGATTTACATCTTACTGTCAGGGATTGACTTTCACTTTTGATAATCAAAGTTCAGGAGCAACAACCTATCAATGGGATTTTGGAGTAACCGGAATCACAACCGACGTAAGTACAGCTTTCGAACCTACTTATACTTTCCCTTCGCCAGGTACCTATCATGTAATGCTCATTGCGAATCCAGGCTGGCCTTGTACAGATACAACTTATGTCGATCTGATATTAAACAATCCGTTTTCTGTAGATATCAATTTTGTGGATTCAACTTGTTTTATTAATAATTCAACTGATTTTCAAGCTGTAGTAAATGGTCCGGTTGGAACACAACTCACTTGGGATTTTGGTCCGAATGGAAATCCGCAGACAGCCACAACAATGAATGTGAATGGTGTGACTTTCGATAGTCCAACAGGGAACTACGTGAAATTGGTGGGTGAAACTGCACAATGTGCCGACTCGGTTCAGTATCCAATTTTCTTCTTCAATCCACCAACATCAAATTTGAATTTTCAAGCAAATCACGAATGTTTAGGATTTACTCAAACCTTTTTGAATGCTTCAAGCGGTGGAACGTATTCCTGGGATTTTGGTGTGAGTGGAATTACAACGGATGTCAGTACGCTCACACAACCAACTTACACCTATCCTGGTCCGGGAACTTACAACGTAACTTTGATCGCTGAAATTGTTCCGGGTTGTGCCGACACGTTGGTGGAACCTATTACTGTCTATGAGCCACTTGATATAGCAATTACACATCCTGATTCTCTTTGTATCACGAACAATTCGGTGAATTTTGTAGGAAATGTTTCTGGTCCGTCAATTACACAATATTTGTGGAATTTTGGTTCAGGAGCAACGCCCGCAACTTCAACAACTGAGAATGTAGATGGCGTTCATTTTACCAATCCTGGAAATCATTTGATTACGCTCACGGCTAGTTTTCTTACTTGTTCAGAATCCGAGAGTACCACATTGTTCTTATATCGTGAGCCAACCATTGACTTTTCAGTGATAGATGCTCTTCGATGTGCACCACATACTGCTCATTTCGTTAGTAATTGTACTGCTGATACAGAGATTTCGTATATCTGGAATTTTGGTGATGGAGGAACTTCGAACGAAGAAAATCCTTCGCATGTTTATCCTAATCCGGGTCAGTATAGCGTTACACTTGAAATTACTACCGATAAAGGTTGTATCGATACGCTTTCAATGGAAGAAATCGGGTTGATCGTTGTTCATCCGAATCCAACAGCCAGCTTCACTATTGATAAAGACTACACAGATATTTGTAATTCAGCAATTCAGTTTTTTGATCATTCACAAGGTGCTTTATATTATCACTACAATTTCGATGACGATAACGGTGCAACTTCATCAGAGCAAGATCCAACGTATTCTTATGTAGGTGACGGATTCCATACACCAGTTTTAGTTGTGGAGAATGAATTTGGTTGTACTGATACAGCACGAGCAAGTTTATTCATTGAACCGTTTACACCGTACATTCCAAATACGTTTACACCAGACGGTGACGAAAACAATAACCAGTTTGAAGCTGTTTTGGTATTGGAAGCCGTTGAATGGAAAATGGAGATCTTCAATCGCTGGGGACAACTGGTGTTCACTACTACCGATCAACACGATTATTGGGACGGAACTTACAACGGAATGGCTTCACCAGAAGGCGTTTACATCTATAAAGTAACATATGTTCCTTGTGGCATTATACAGGATAAAAAACTGATAACGGGGCACGTTAGTTTGTTGCGTTAAAAGAGGAAAGCCAAAGGAGGAAGAGAGGAAAAGGTTTCGTCAACTTTATGTTTTCGATTCTTCTAGCGTTTGATCTTTTTTGCTTGTTCCTAAATCTAACTTATGAAAATCTCATTCCGAATTTTCTTTTTTCTGTTTTTACTTTTGGCAGGCGGTATCCAAAGTGCTTGTGGAGAGAAGCGTAAAGTTCATATCCTACAAGGGTATCGGAGTGTATTTCAAGAGACAAAGCTGGAAATTCCTAAGATTGAAACAGACATTATTGCCGTTCCAGATAATACTACTGCTGAAATGTATAAGAGTAAAGAATATCTGTTTATCCGCGATTTGATCATTGATAATTGTACACAAATAGATTACCATCCCAACGTTTGGGGAGGAGATATTGTGCATGAGGTTTTTTATTTTGTTCATGGAGACAAAGGGAAGAAGATGAGCCCAAGAATCAGGATGGAAATTCTTCAGCTGTACCTTTTTCTTCATCCATTAGGAGCTAGAGAGTATAGAGCAATAGTTGCTATTAAAATGAATGATAGAGGGTTGAAACTCACAGGTAATGAATTTTACATTTTACCCTTGTTAGGAATTATCCAAAGCGGTTCGGCTGTACCGGATTATTTGTTCAAGACAAACAGTATAGAAGTTCCTGAAGGGTATGAAGATTATGCTCGAAACCAGTTGATATTGCTGCACATGATTCCTAAGAAGAATTTTTATGAAAAGCTGGAAGAAAATACAACCGAATTTAGTTATCAGAATAACAAAGTGAATTGGGAATCTCCTGGAATGCTTTATTTCTGGAAGAGAAAGAAGAATTGAAAAAGTAACTTTATGCAAACGTCTTTTTCCAAAATCTTGATTTATTTTCTCCTGCTAACTTGTGTTTCAGGTGTGTTTTCTTCTTGTGGAAAGAAAACCAAAACCCCGTTTCATCTTAGCCTTTCAAAATCATTTGTGTTTTGTCAGAATGCATTGAATGATGCAAGCGAAAAGGTAACGACTGAAATCATAACCTATCAGGAAAACCCTAAAATATCTGAAGCTGAAAATGCGGAAATCAAACAGATTTATGAAATACTAAATAGTGTAGAGACGAGTGAGCATGTTGAGCCCGATGGTTCAATGATAGAAGGAGAAGTGTATAAGTTTGTATATCTAAGTAAGTGCAATGCCACTATCAAGCTGGAAGTTTTACTCTATTATTTCCAGCGTTTTAGTCATGCAGCCAGGATTATGTATTTGCCTGTTGCTTATGGAGAAGATCAGTCTATAGGAAATAAGAGAATTAAGCAACAGCCACTATTTTTACTGCCGTTGTTTTTCGGTGAACGTAATGGACTAGGGAATCAGCAGTTTAAAGAAATTATTGAATTGGAGGAAATTAGGGTTCCTGTTTCAACCGAGAAGTATGCGAAGAATGCTTTAAAATTGATCCGACAAATCTACTACAATGAAAAAGCTAGTAAAGGCTATTGGAGAACCAATTACCATTCGGAATTGAGAATGTTGAATCTTGAATTCTGGCTGGAACTGAAACGAACGAGAGAAAAACGCATAGGTGACTAAATTTTCCTCTTTCAGCTTTCGGCTTTCCTCTTTCAGCTTTCCTCTTTCCTCTTTTGGCTTTTTAAGAGTTAAACTTACTACTCATCGTAAAGCCCAACAATTTCGCTTTCGATTTTGCCATTTCTGCTTTTTCGCCTTCGAACAATTTATCTACTGTTTCAGAAAACAATTTCACCCATTCTTCAAAATGCTCTGGTTGCAAATGCATGTTCTCGTGTTTTTGGGTAACGTTGGTGGTATAACCAGGTTCATCCAGCAAAACGAAGCACCAAAAATGAATCATTTTAGGCATGTGATGATCAAAATTGAGATTTTTAAAATAAAATCCAATTTTTATATTTTTCAA
>CAMLET010000053.1 GCA_946479125.1 uncultured Flavobacteriales bacterium | reverse complement strand
ATACGTGAAAGAGTAAGCTGCAGTTTGTCCGTTTGTAATTGTAGCAGGAACTGAACCAGCTTGACCTGTGTAACCTCCTAACAATGCACGACCAACGTGGTTGTATACCATGTTTGCAGCAGGAACTGGATTAGCCAAAGCTTCGTATCCACCCATTGCACCTTGTGCACCACCAGCGTAGTAATTTGTTTGGTTGTAAGTAGAACCTGTTCCAGTTACATCATCTTCAGTAAGAACTACAGCCAATTTGTAGTTTGCAGCTGCAAATGGAGTGTAGAATGTTGTAGAGACATCAACTGTTAGAGATGATCCAGTACCTGAACTCACAGCAGAAATAGCTGCAGGAACGATCAAGTCAATTCTAGCATCATAGTAAGATTCGAAAGCAGCAGTAGATACACCTTGATCCAACATAGCACGATCGACGTTAGAACCTGGGAATCCAGAGAAGTTAGCACCAGCATCATAAGCTGTAACTGTCATTGGGTCACCATTGTGAACCGCAATTCCGATAAAGTCATTCGGGTGAGCAGTAGTCATTGCTTCCATTGCAACAGCACCACGTGGACACCATCCACACCAAGTACCTGTTCCTTCTTCAATAACAACTTTCTTAGGAGCCAATTGACTTACAGTATTGAATAATTTGCTTGCAGTATTGTTACCCATGTTTGGATCTGCAGAAGCATTTACCTGATCAATTGAAATAGCGATGCTTTCTTCAACAGCTGTCGCGTAGTTAACTTGCACCGGGTGATTTACAGTTGCAGTTGCACCAGCAGCAATGTTACATGCGATTGTTGATGTGTGAGCTGTACCATCATTCCAAGTTACATCCAAAGATGTGATTGTGTTACTTCCGTCATTCTTAACAGAAAGAGAAAGTTGGTTGTTTGTACTAACTGCAGAGTAACGGTTCAATGTTGAACTCACCAAAATTGCATCATTAGCAGATGGTTGACGAACTACGAAATTATCTAAGTTCAATAAGTACATGTCATTAGAGTTATTTTGAATAGCGATGTAAACCGTTTGACCAGCGTACGCACTCAAGTTAACTGAGTAATTTGCAAATGAAGATGTAGCTGCATTAACTGTAAGTGCCGCAGCACCGAAGTTTGCAACAGCATTACCTGTTGTAGAAACATAAACTTTGAATCCATCAAGGTAGTTAGGATCTTGCGCTTGAGCATCGAATTGAGCGAAGTAAGTTCCTGAAGCTGGAATTGCAATTCCTGGAGTAACCAACCAGTCATTAGATACACCTGCAGGTGTATACCAAGACGTTGAAGTTGCCATGTTACCAGAAGTACCTGCTCTGAACACCCATGCATTTGAACCGAAGTTCAATGCACTTAAGTTTGAAGCAACTGTCAATCCGTCAACGTTGTATTGTGCCCAACCAGCAGGCATTGTTGTACCAGCGTCAAAGTTCTCAGAAAAAATTGTTTGAGAGAACGAAGCCCCCGCAAGCAATAATCCTGATAAAGTAAGTAAACCCTTTTTCATAATTTTAACATTTTATTAGACCCAAATGTAACGAAGTCTTCCATTGAATACAATGCATGTTAAAGTAAAGTTAACGCATAGTATTGGAATGCTAAATCGTTTAAATTCTCACTTTCCTGGTTTTCCACTCTCTTTTGCTTTATCTGACTGATTCGGGATTATGCATCCTTAAGAGAAAAGACCACCCTTTTATGAGAAACAAATGCAATAAAAAAGCCCCGACCAAATTAGTCGAGGCTTCCAAATATTTTATGCTGAATTAGTGTTTCACTACTATTCTTCTTGTTCTAATCGTTTTTCCGTTTTCAGAAACAGTAATCAAATAAACACCATTCTTATAATCAGAAACATCAATTTTCTTAATTGGATTTACACTTTCGTTGTAAACCACTTTTCCTAAGATATCTGTAATCTTTACTTCAACCTCTCCGTCAACACCAGTTGTATTAACAGTAATTGTGTTGTTAGCAGGATTTGGATAAGCTGTCATGTCAACAACTTCTTTTTCATTAACCGGAGTTGCAAGGGTACTTGAAACTTTAATATCAAATGAATCAATCTCTACTCCATCCAAACGAACGAAATAACGCATATGAATAGATGTACCACAATTAAACATCCCTAATGGCTTCATAATGACTGTATCGCCAGCTGCGAAATTGATATCAGTCATTAACGGAGTTGTATAATTCGCACTGTTAGGTGACCAGCAAAGACCTTGAAATTCAGGATCTGGGTATAAGAAACCACAAATTTGATCCATGCTACAAGCATTAGAAGAAATTTCAAGAACTCTGAAATTAACATCACCCATCGCTATTCCGCTAAAATTTAATTTAACGTAATGTTCCCAAGTATCATTTGCATCTATTTCAATAGTGTCACCACTACCTATTTGAGTTCCTTCGGTTTCAGCAACGTGGTCATAATTTTTCATAACCACACTTTGTGCATGAACCCCATAACTCAAAGCAGAAGCAAAAATCAAAGTAAAAATTTTATTCATAAATAAGGATTTGCAACAAATATATACTAAAAAACTATCGGTCATTTGACAGTTTAATCAATCAATAATAGGTAAGAATACAATTTTCTAGCCAAAAGTTCAACGATTTTAAGAACTTTTTTATCATCACAAGCCCTTAAACCAGCATTTTCATTGATTTATCTATTAAATCGACGTTCTATTCAAAATTTCTAAGAGTACAATAATTGTATGGATAAGAAGAAAATTTAGGAATTCAAGAATTAAATCAAACTACTGAACTGTGTGAACTATCAAAGCATGTATATTTGAAACTCGGCATGATACTTGAAACCGGTTCTGCCAAATGTGAAATTATAAAACTATGAAAAAACTTACCTTATTTTTGGCGGCGGCAGTATGTTCGTTTTCGCTTTTTGCACAAGAAATCGGTACTGGAAAAGAAGTTCCTTCTGTTAAATTGACTGACATTGAAGGAAAAACGGTAAACACTGCTGAAATGGGCTTCAAAGGTCCGGTTATCATCTCTTTCTGGGCTACCTGGTGTTCACCATGTAAACGAGAGTTGAATACGATTCAGGAATTGTACGAAGAGTGGCAAGCTGAAACGGGAGTAACTTTGGTAGCGGTGTCTATCGACGATGAAAAAACAAAACCATCAGTTGCGCCTTATGTTAACGCAAAAGAATGGGATTACACTGTGCTTTTAGATCCAAACGGAGATTTCAAAAGAGCAATGGGTGTAAACAACGTTCCTCACACTTTCCTGATTGATGCTAATGGAGTAATTGTATACTCTCACAATAGCTACGCACCTGGTGACGAGGAAAAACTCTACGAAGAAATTAAAAAACTAACTGGTAAATAATACTTGATGAAAAAGAGCATCATTGCCTTATTCGCATTGTCCGGGTCGCTTACAGCACTCGGACAATCTGTTTCTGGTGGAAACATCACTGGGAATATGGAAGCAACATTTCAATATTTAAATCCGGATTCATTGATTGGAGCAACACAACCCCCATCAAAAGGTTTGTTGAATTCATATATGAACGTTTTCTATACCAACGGAAACTTCAAGGCCGGAGCACGATTTGAATCTTACCTTCCAAGAATTCAAGGATATCCGAATCGTTTCGACGGAACGGGATTGGGTATGCGTTACGTTGGATATGTAAACGATTACGTGGATATTACACTTGGTAATTTCTACGAACAATTCGGAAGCGGAATGATCTTCCGTGCATATGAAGACCGCAACCTTGGATACGATAATGCGATGGATGGTGCCCGAATCATTCTTACCCCGATGAAAGGATTGAAAGTTAAAGCTGTGTATGGAAACCAGCGTTACTCATTCCAAAGTGGATCAGTTATTAAATCGGCAGGTTTAACTCGTGGTATAGATGCTTCTCTTCATTTAAATTCTTACTTCCCGGGATTGGATTCTGCAGGATTAGACATTAATGTTGGTGGTTCTTTTGTTTCAAAATACCAGGCAGATGATAATGAAAGTTATGTGCTTCCGCAAAATGTTGGTGCATATGGAGGAAGATTAGATATCCGTTACAAGAAATACTATTTCAATGCGGAATACATTATGAAGGAAAATGATCCTTCAGCCGACAATAACTATATTTATAATAATGGTCATGCAGCAATAGCTAATTTCAGTTATTCCAGAAAAGGGTTGGGAATCATCGTTTCAGCAAAGTCAGTTGACAACATGAGTTTCCGTTCAGACCGCACAGCAGCTTTACAAGATTTATTCATTAATTATTTGCCTGCGCTCAACAGAACACATACTTACAATCTTGTTGCAACACTTTATCCGTATGCAACACAGCCATTAGGTGAAATCGCTTACCAGGCAACACTCCAATATAAAATTAAGAGCGGAACTAAACTTGGTGGTAAATATGGAATTCCAATCGACATCAATTATTCGACTGCCTATTTGCCAATGCGTCATTACTCAGGAATCAACCTTAACGATTCTTCTCGTGTGATGTACGAAAGCAAACCTTTCGACATGTCGGACAGTTTGCTGTGGCATGATTTCAACGTAATGGTTACCTATAAATTCAGCAAGGCTTTCTATGTAAATGCTTCCTACTACAATATTAGCTTGAACAATGACGTTGGAAAAGTAACTGGAGATGCTCATGGAATTATCAATACGAGTATTGCTGTGGCTGAGTTCAATTACAAGTTCAACAAGAAGCACTCTATGCGCATGGAATTACAAGGTTTATTTGCGGAGAAAGTACATAAAGAAGATAGTCAGGGAAATACTGTTCTTGCAGGAAATGATAAAGGAAACTGGGCGACCGTAGTTTTGGAATACAATATCTCTCCGCACTGGTTCTTCGGATTCATGGATCAGTACAATTATGGGAACGTAGACGAAAATATGCGTTTACATTATGCAATAGGTTCAGTTGGTTGGATCAAAGATGCAACCCGACTTTCGGTAAACTTTGGTAAACAACGTGCAGGATTGTTCTGTGTTGGTGGAGTTTGTCGATTTGTTCCAGCATCAAGCGGTTTAACCGTTTCTTTCACGCAAAGTTTTTAATTGCTAACTTGTATACATTATGAAAAAATTACTTCTAGCATCTGCAGCAATTACCGCATTGATTTTCACATCTTGTGACAAGGTAGAAAATGCTTATCCTGAAGGTTCAGGAACCGGAACTTCAACACTGGATTGGGGCCTATACCCTGATGGAGATTCGGCACACTATGCACAAAACCATTGGCCGGTTTGGACCGACAATACAAATACATTAAGAAACGTATTGTTTGAAGATTTCACTGGTCACCAGTGTACAAATTGTCCCGCTTCTACAGCTAATATGGAAAGTTTGATTGCAACTAATCCCGAACGCATGTTTGCAGCCGCAATTCATTCTGGTCCAAACGGGTTAACCTCCTTTCAGGTTACTTCAGGTGAATTTCCAACTATAATGTACAATGATGCAAGTTTTGAAATTGGAACATACTTTGGATCACTTTCAGGAAGTGCCTTCCAGGGAAATCCTGCTTTCTGTGTGAATCGTGTGAAGGCAAACGACCAATTTACATCTAACGCAGGGTCTGCAATCACTAATAAAGCAAATACATGTTTGGCTAGTGTACTTCAAGTTAACATTCAGGCAGCAACTAACTATTTCCCTTCCACAAGAGGATTATTCCTTCATACAGAGGTTGATGTAATAGACAACAACATTACATCTGACTTAGGATTAGTTGTTTACCTGATTGAAGATAGTTTGATCGGACCACAAAAAGGTGCTTCGAACGCAAGCTTTGATACTGATGGAGTTGTTGACGGAGTAAATCATGATTATGTTCATCGCGATATTATGCGTGGTTGTATCGATGGTAAAACCTTCGGGAGAACGCTTGGAGCAGGTGATTTGAACACTGGAAACGGAAAATACTATGTAAATTACTCTTACCATTTACCAGATCAATATAATGTAGACAATATGCATTTGTTGATTTATGTATATGATAAAGAGACCATGGAAATTTATCAGGTAATTGAAAAACATCTGAATTAATCCTCCACAACAAATATTGAGAAGCGTAATCAAAAAATTGGTTGCGCTTTTTTTTATCCCTAAAAATCTCACTTTCCAGCGAATTGTAAATTTCTCAACGGATTTAACATTTTTTGAAGTACCAAAATCAATTCTTATTCGTTAACTTGGAGTACACAAAATGTGAATACCATGTTTGAATTGACCAAAAAGATTTTGACCAAGGTGAGTTTCGACCCACAACTGTTCCAAAAAGAATTGTCAAAAGCGTTAAAGTGGATGACATCAACGGAAGAGATTCAACGATTAAGGGAATTTTGCATCAAGGAATTCGGAGCTCTGTATCCGAGTATTGTAAACAAAGCATTTGCGCAGATTGCGCCAGTTAAAAACTGAAAAAGAAGGGTTCGACAATCGGACCCTTTTTCTTTGCATCTAAATTCCTAATCCTTATACAATTTTGTCTTTTAACATTTCTTGAACCTTTCGTCGTTTTTTTAGCCTTACCTTGTTCACTAGAACAATCTAAAAGAAGGGGTTATGAAGAGAGTGATTTTAGGAGTTTCGGCGATGGCATTGCTGGTCTTCACGTCTTGTAAGAAAGACTATACATGTGAATGTACATATCAAAATGGTAGCAGTAACACAACAGTAACTGAGAATCATACAGTCAAAAATGCGACATTAGATGATGCAAAGAAAACTTGTGATGGGTACGAGGATGACGGAGTTTACGACAAAACTTGTACACTACTTTAAAATATGCATTTTGTAATGCATTAAAAAAGGGTCGCGTAATTCGTGACCCTTATTTTTTTTATAAGATTTCTATATCTACTCAAATTCAATCAAAACTGCACCTTTCTCTACAACATTACCAGCGTTCGTTCTGATCTCTTTTACGATTCCGGTTCCTTCAGCTTTCAGAACATTCTCCATTTTCATTGCCTCAAGTGTAAGTAGTGCATCACCAACATTTATCTCTTGACCAACTTCAACAGAAAGTGACACAACTCGTCCTGGCATTGGCGCTTTCAATTGTTTCAATTTTCGAACTTTCGGAACATCCATTCCTAAATTCGCAATCAAAGCATCCAATGGCCCAGCTTTTTTAATGTCAAAAACGCGGTGATTCAACTTCACTGTTAAACTTCCTTCTTCACGTTTGTCTTCAACAACCTCACCTCTGAATTTTTGTCCTTTATAAGTAATGGTGAAGAACTTACGATCTTCCCATCTCAAATGAACGCCATCCGCAGTAGTTTCAAAAGGTTGATTATCCAATTTCCAAGTCGCCATACTTCGCATTTAGACAACAAAAATAGCAATTAAATACTCAGTATATCTACAAGAATCTAACATGCTGAAAACAACAAATCTAGAATTGACATATGAAACAAGCATCTAACGCTTAATATTTCTTATTTTCGTTGAATTCAATCAATTTCAATGAAAAAAATCTCTTTGTTTGCGGTACTAGTTGCAGCTGTTGTAGCGTGTAAGCCAATTAAAACAGAACCAGACATTCTGGTTGACGATGGAACTTATACTGATGGCGGTGATACATACACCGATGGTGGTTATTACGATTATCCGGATTATGAAGATCAATTTGTTCCCGAAGAACCTATTTCTACAGTTTATCATGGTTCAGAACCCATTCTTACAGATTTGATCAACACCAAATTGGAAGTCTCTTTTGATTGGAGTAAATCACAAATGACAGGAAAGGAAACGCTCACTGCAAAACCTCATTTCTACGCTTCAGACAGCCTTGTTTTAGATGCTAAGGGCATGGAAATTAAATCGGTGACGCTTGGTGGTGCAAACCTGAATTACGTTTATGAAGAGGATGTTCTTCATATTAAGTTGAACAAAACATATACGAGAACGGAAAACTACACTGTAGTTATCAATTATATCTCTAAACCAGATGAGCGTGCTGCTGGTGGATCGGATGCAATTAAAAGCGATAAAGGTTTATACTTCATCAATCCTAAAGGTGAAACACCGAACAAAATGCCTCAGATCTGGACACAAGGTGAAACGGAAGCAAGTTCTGTTTGGTTCCCAACTGTTGATCAGCCAAATGCGAAAACGAAAATGGAAATCTACATTACTGTAGACAACAAATACGCAACACTTTCAAATGGTAAAATGGTTAGCTCTACAAAGAATGTTAACGGAACACGAACGGATTACTGGAAACAGGATTTACCACATGCTCCTTACTTGTTTATGATGGCTGTTGGTCAATTTAAAGTGGTAAAAGATTCTTATAAACGTGCTGACGGCAAGACGATGGAAGTAAATTACTACGTTGAACCGGAATGGGAAGCAAATGCGAAAGCTATTTTTGGTGAAACACCTAAAATGATTGATTTCTTCTCTAAAAAGTTAGGAGTTGATTACCCATGGGATAAATACTCTCAAATTGTTGTTCGTGATTACGTTTCGGGAGCAATGGAAAATACAGGAGCAGTTGTTTTCGGTGATTACGTTTACAAAACTCCACGTGAATTGTTGGACGGAAACGACAACAGTACTATTGCGCACGAATTATTTCACCACTGGTTTGGAGATTTAGTTACTTGTGAATCATGGTCGAACTTAACGTTGAACGAATCTTTCGCAAACTACTCTCAGTACTTGTGGGATGAGCACCGCCATGGAATTGATGAAGCTGACTATAAAGCTGAAGTGGAAACAGACGGTTACTACCAAAATGGTGCAAACGGAGGTTACCACAACTTGGTTTGGTTCGACTACAACGACAAAGAAGATATGTTTGATGGACATTCTTACAACAAGGGTGGACGCATTTTACACATGTTGCGCAACGTAGTTGGTGACGATGCTTTCTTTACTGCTTTGAACCTTTACTTGAAAAATAATTCTTACAAAGCTGCTGAATACAATCAGCTTCGTTTGGCAATGGAAGAAGTTACCGGCGAAGATTTGAACTGGTTCTTCAACGAATGGTATTTGAATGACGGCCACATGGCACTTGATATTAACTATGAAGTAGTAGAAAACGAAAAAGTAATTGTTTCTATTGATCAAAGCTCGGCTTTCGGAGAATTCTTCAAAATGCCTGTTAACATTAGTGTTGTTGATGGAAGAGGAACTACAACTAAACGTTACTGGATCGATAATTCGTACTCTACAGTTCTTGAAATTCCGATTAGTGGTGAAGTGAAAAACGTGATCTTCGATACTCAAGACATGCTTCTTGGAGAAATTACAGAGAACAAACCAAACGAATGGTGGATTGAGCAATACAAATCGAGCAATCGTTTTGCTCACAGAAGAGATGCATTATTATTTGGTGCCGGAAGTTCATCAGATGCTCAGGAAATGATTCTTTCTGCATTAAGTGATAAGCACTGGTACATTCGTCAAAAAGCAATTGGTTCGGTTACTGAATTGGAAAGCGAGCGTTCAAACCTTGCTTTGGCTAAGATCAAAACAATGGCAACTTCAGATTCAATGTCGTCTGTTCGCGCTGAAGCTTTAAATGCATTGGCAAACTTGCTTCCTGAAACAGAATTGAAGCCAATTTTAGAAGAAAGAATTGCAAATGACCAATCTTATGCGGTAGTTACAACTGCTTTGATGACACTTTCTAAAATGGACGTGAAACTCGCTGTTGCTAAAGCGGAAGCTTTGGAAAAAGAACCGTCTTCTCAAATGATTGTTGGAATTGCAACTATCTACGCTGAAAATGCTGGAATTGAGAAATTCGGATTCTATGAGAACGCTTTGAAAAGTGGAAAAGTACAAGGTTACGACAGATTGAACGTACTTGGAGCTTTCACTTACTTCATGACGAAGCAAGACAACAAGAGCCAAGGAAAAGCAGTTTCTGTTTTTGAAAACGAAGTTAAAAATGGCGGTTTCTACGCTCAAATGTTGTTGCCAAGATGTTTCGAATTCTTGCTTGAAAACATCAATGGTAGAAAGGCTGAGTTAGCTGCGAAATTGGAAGCTGCTCAAACAAATGGTAATACAAATCAGGCAACTACATTGCAAAATGAGATCAATGAACTAGATGCTGTGATTGCAAAATATACTGAACTTCAGTCAAGCCTTGCTCCGGAACCTGTAATGGAAGAGGAAGACGGCGAAGAGCATTAATAAAATAGACTTTAGAGAAAAGACTCAAGAGGAAAGACTAAAAAATCTTTTGTCTTGGGTCTTTTGTTTTTCAGAGAGTTTCTTTTTACGACTCGAGTAATGTTTCCTACTAAAAAACGAGGGGATTTCCCGAATTTTGGGATTTTGGGATTTTGGGAAATTACCCTTTTTAGGGATATTCCTCAGGCTCTGAAAAAACTAGTTGAACTTTCCATTAAAAGAACGCTTTTACCTCCATTCCTCCGGCATGAATTGCCGTATTCCCAACACTCTTGCGACCGTTGTATTGGATAGAGATCTGAAGATTCTTTGATACACTTCTTTGATAACCAATCGACCAAACGGTATTTTGTCCTGGCTTCAAGGCTTCCAATAATTCAAATCCCAAAGGTGAATTAGCGTTTCCAATGAAATCAATTTGAATGTAATTGACTTGAGCTTGTAAACTTCCTTTGTTAGCCTGATTGTATTTTGTTGTAATTCCAATATCTTTCAAAGTGCTTGATTCTCCCCCAAATTGAACGTCATTCTTTTTGTAGGAATACCTTCCGTCCAAACTAATCCTAAACGATGAACTTGGCTGGAAAACCAACGACGGTTTCACGATGTAATAATTCAAAGCGTAAGATCGGTTCGACGTATAATCCACTACCGAATTTTTACTTCCGCGTTCGTAACTGCTCAAAACACTCCATTTCTTTTGAATGTTCAAACGTCCATTCAATTCATTCGATGATATTCGTTTTCCATCAAAACCTGAGGCCAAAAGTGTTTTCGAATTTTGTTGATTGTAATGGTACTCTAAACCGAACACAGAACTGGTTCTATTGAAATAAACGCTTTGTCGCATATTACCCGCAGTTGAAAGCAAAGCTGCATCAGCGATATCGCGTACGAACGGATTGTACGCCTGAAAACCATCGAAAATGGAAACTTTACGCTGAATACGAAAACGTGACATGGTAGAAAACAAGGAAAGTACATGCTTCAGTCCTTTTTCGTTGTTCCAAACGCGTTCCGGACGAATCGTCAACGATTGATTGTACTCGTTACTATAGGTCTTTGTGTATTCATT
>CAMLET010000052.1 GCA_946479125.1 uncultured Flavobacteriales bacterium | reverse complement strand
GCCCAGTAACACTTCATTGAAGTCGTTTTTAAAAAGTGTATCTGTTTTTGCATTCTTCGGAAGTGTCAATCCGGCGCTGGATCCCAAATCAACTAAAACATCTTTGAACAATTCGCCGTTTACGTTAATGTCGACCGTCATTCCCGGAAGAACCGTTAACCGTGGCATAGAACCGAAAGGAGCACGTTTCTCGAAAGGTACTTTTTGGTAGTCTTTCAAATCGGGAAGTGAAGACTTTTTTTGATCGGAAATGATGATTTTTTTATTTTGGAAATCGATTTGCCAATTGGCAGTTTGCATCATGTTTGCTCCAAGAACTCCGTCAACTGCAATGCATCTTACCATGTCACTTGGTTCTGTGGCGTAAGCTGCTACCACATCTTTAAATTCACTGTTTCCGAGTGTAACGTCCAACATTACATACTCGCTCTTCACACGATTTCCTTGAGAATCACCTACATCGTAACTCATTACGGTTTCTGCCTTCGATTCTTCCAAAGCATCTTTATAGATGACGGATGCAGGTGCACCAGAGTCGAGCAAAAACTCATACTCTTTGTCGGAATCATTCAGTTTTAGTTTGATGGCAATCAGGTTGTTGTGCAGTTCAAAAGGAATTTCAGTTTGGAATGTTCCCTTAGGTGCTTTTGTTTTCGACATGTAGCGGAATAACCTGGTGGTTGAGCAGCTACTAACGAAGAAGAAGATAAATAGTGAAAGTAAGGTAATGTTTTTCATTCCGTGAAGATAACTTTTTGATAAATTTAATCATGGAATTCAAAGTACTTTTAATCGATCAACGCAAAATGATAAAACGTTTGCTTCTCTCGTTGCTGGGATACGTGATGATATTTTCATGTTTTATCATTGTTATTTTGAATGTTCAACTTACCAAAGAGGTGTTGTTGTGGTGTATGATTTCGCTAATCATGGTTCTTCCATTGTTGATGTATGTTTCCCTAAAATCCGCGTATCATAAAGAGGTTGTTGTTCTGAATGATACTTCTATTGTCACTCTGAAGTATGACAAGATTGATTTAAAATCAATTTCTTCCATTAAAATTAGAAGCTATAATTCTGGTACTGGGTTTGAAATGGTTTTAAACACTGGATTTAAACTTTCTGTTCTTCCAACGAATCAGTTTTCCGTTTCTTCAGGTAAAACCGTGATGGATTTTTATTTGGCCTTGATAAAGAATTATAAGAAGCATCGTCAGTTTTGATAATTATGAACGTTCACTCATGTACACACTCTTAAGAACACAACTCGAGAAATTCGTCAGTCTCAGTGATAGCGATTGGGAATTGCTGTTGCCTCATCTGAAGATTCGTAAGTTGAAAAAGCACGAATTGTTTTCTGCGGCAGGGACAATTGGAAATGAAATTGGTTTGGTGATAAAAGGAATGATGCGTCATTACTATCTAAAGGATGGCGAAGAAAAAACAACCTATTTCTATTTCGAGAATCATTTGGTGGCTTCTTATATTAGCTGTATTACAAAACAACCTTCACAACTTGAAATTCAGGCTTTGAGTGATTGTGAATTAATCGTGTTTCCTTACATGGTACTAGAGCAATTGTATGACAAAAGTGCTGCCTGGCAGAAATTTGGTCGGGTGCTAGCCGAGTATCTGGCAATTGGATTGGAAGAACGAATGGTCGGATTACTTATTCAATCTCCCGAAGAACGTTATATGGAATTGATCAGCGGGAATAAAACAAAGATCATTGAACGAATTCCGCAGCATTACATTGCTAATTATCTTGGATTAACACCCGTAAGTTTAAGCAGAATACGTAACCGCGTTCTAAAAAAGTAAATTCCGATTTTCTTATCTTTTGTTATCGTTTTGAGGAGCGACAATGATGCAATTTTGTTCGTATAAAATCAAACGAACATGAATACATTATTGAAATTGGAAGAATTGGGAATATTTCTTCTTTGCGTGTTTTTATTTGGCACTTTACATATTGCCTGGTGGTGGTTTCCGGCACTGCTTCTTTTGCCCGATTTGGGAATGCTTGGTTATCTAATCAATTCGAAAATAGGTGCGTTTACCTACAATTTGGTTCACCACCGTTTGGTCGCTTCAAGTGTTGCTGTAGTTGCCATTTACCTCGACGATTCAAATTGGAAACTGATTGCAATCATCCTTTTCGCGCATATCTCTTTTGATCGAATGATGGGCTATGGCCTAAAATATCAGGATAGTTTCAACAACACGCATTTGGGTTTTATTGGAAAGAAAGACAAGTGATTTTTTTTGGGAGAATCAAATCTCTGCGCTCTTCTTTTCTTTGCGTTTAATATTAAGCCACTCTCAGAGTTAGTGCGTTTTTCACCAACCTTGTTTCCATTTCTGAGCAATTCGCAATGCCGTTTCAAGCATGTAGGGCGACCAGTTTTCAATATTCCAGTCGGAATAAGCTAGAGAGGAATTATTCAATAAATGAACGGCTTCATCGTAATTGTTCGAACGCTCTAAAATAGAAGACAATTCCAGTTGCTGTTCGTACAAGGTGATCGATTCTGCTGGCGTTGGATTTAAAGAAAGCGTTTGTTTAGGAAGAAAATTGTTGATTGGAAAATTTTGTTTTTGTGCATTATAAGCATTGACAATCTGCTGCATTCGTTGGAAATCATTCTGAAATTGAAGATGACTTTCCGGAGTTTCAAGTGCTATTGCGAGTTGTTCCATGACCACAAACTTGAGGTTTTTGCATAAAGGCAAAGCTTGCTTCAGAAGTTCAAATACTTTTTCAGGAACGGAATCGTCATGCGTATCTCGTCGGATATTTCGCTTCGGTTCAATTTCTGAAAGTTCCCAGCTTCCACCTGAAATGTGGATTTCCCGAACTCGATCAAGTGGATAAGCCTGAATTACGGTTTCGAAGTCGAGTGAAAAGTTCTCCAGCTGACAATACAAATTGTGAAGGTCGAGGATAATGAATCCGTTTACAGGTTCTATCAGTTTCGATAAAAACTCACCGTGCTGTTTTACTTCATCCAACGAATAGGAAAAAGCGAGGTTTTCTAAGCCAACAGGACAAGAACATGCATCTTGTATGCGCTGTAATCTGTCAATTCCTATGTTTAAGGTTTCTTTTGTGTATGGAACAGAAATAGGCGCGCCTTTATGAAAATCTTCGCCCGTCATAAAACCGAAATGTTCTGTTACATGGTCAAAAGTGAAGTTGGAAGAAACTTTACGAAGATGATCTAACCAGCGCTGTTGTTCTGTTGACCATTTTCCAGAGAAAAGCGAAAAGAAAACGCCGTGACCAATAAGTCTGCCTTCGTTACCAAAAGCCTGAAGTAATTCTACGAACCAATCAGGAATGTTACGGACGTTATATAACGTGTCAAACGACCACTCTATCGCTTCAATTCTTTCTTCAGAAAATAAAGGCAATGTGGCTTGTACCAGCTGGTTGTTGAGATTGCAGGAAACTGCTGAAAGAATTTTTGGAGAACTTGAATTCATCCCATTCCGCAGCTTGCACAGTTTCCGTTTTCATCAAAGGGACTTATTATTTCCTTTTCGAGTTCGATTTTTTTCTTTTTGGAAATTGAATTTTTAGATGTGTTTGTCTTTACGATATCTCCATTACAGGACAGCGTTAGTGAACTCATCGTAACACCAAGCGCAATCGATTTCAATAAAGTGGGGGATAGCATCATTCAGAAAGATTTATCCCATTCCGCAGGCAATACAGTTTTCTGGACTGTTTGGATTTGAACCCTCAGTTCTTTCCTGCTCAACCTGTGCTTTGTTTTTTTTGATCTGCTGTTTCTCACAAGAGGTTGTAGAAGCAGCAACGGCTGTTACTGAAACACCTAATGTGATTGCCTGTAGTAAAGATGTAGAAAGTTTCATAGCTGAAAAATTTTGACAAAAGTTAAGGCTAAAAGTCTAAAACGACAAACTTTTTATCCCGCCGACGCCTTGTTTTCTTTTGTTTGGTAGCTTCCGTTGATTCTGTGATTTTAATTTCAATTGTGTTGTAAGGATAATTCGCCATTGCCAAACGAATTTTTGGATATTCATTCGAGCTGATCAGCAGTGTATCACAATCAACAAACCTTGGAATATAGATGGTGCTCGAATTATTATTGATCAAGTAATTGGTTTTTCCATTGCCCGTGAACTTGAAATTGAAATCCATTCTGGATGGAGAAGTGATGTTCACGTTGATTTTGACGAATGAAATTCCATTGATCTTCATGGAATCACTTTCAATAGTTCCTGAATTGATAACTTGAATATCGTAATCGACAGATTTGTTTCTCTGACCAAAAGCCATATTGCAAATGACAAGGGAAAGTATGAATAATCGATTCATGTTTGGTAGATTGAAATTCTCGGATTAAATGTACGTTTTTCATCATCATAATTTATCCTAAATCCGTTTTCTTTCTTGTTTGTTTCTCCGTAACTTGTATGTCAGTGAGAGTGTTCAATTAATTGAAAGTGAAGATGAAAAAGTACCTTGTTATTGCATATGCGCTGATGGTTAGTTCTGTTGTATTCGGACAGGATACCTTGAAAGTCCCGACAGCAGAAGAAATCCGCTATTTGAATATCGTTGAAAACGGTTTTAATGGAAACATTGTTTTGGATGTTGTTGATGAAAACAACGTTCCTGTAAAAGAGTATCGAACTGTGTTAAGAGCCGGAGATGACGTGATTTTTGATGTTCCGCAGGAAGGTCCAAGATCTGTTTTTTACAGAGATGGAAGCGGTTTAACACTTCAAATAGAGAAGAAAGGTTATCATACCTATTTCTCAAAACCACTTACCATGGACGATAGAATGGAAATGGCTTGTGTGATAAAGATCATTCTGATTAAGGAAAAATAGTTATTTGATTTTTATCTAATCATTTTTCGATTAATAAATAATCAATAGTTTTTTTGTCGTAATTTTACGACATGCAAGATCGTATTCGTGAAAAGCTCAATATACTGGCAGATTCTGCCAAGTACGATGTTTCGTGCTCTTCGAGCGGAAGTGATAGAAAGAACACCAGCAAAGGTCTGGGAGATGCTTCTGCGTCTGGAATTTGTCACACGTATACAGAAGACGGTCGATGTGTTTCTTTACTGAAGATCCTGCTTACCAATCACTGTATTTTCGATTGTGCTTATTGTGTTTCCCGAAAAAGTAATGATGTAAAACGAGCTGCTTTTACGGTGCAGGAAGTGGTTGATCTGACCATTGGATTTTATCGTCGAAATTACATTGAGGGTTTATTTCTGAGTTCAGGAATTTTTAAGGATGCAGATACAACCATGGAACGTTTGGTTCGTGTGGCTAAAAAGCTTCGGTTAGAGCACAATTTCAATGGCTACATTCATTTGAAAACCATTCCCGGCGCCAGTGATGACTTGATGAAGGAAGCGGGATTGTATGCAGATCGCTTAAGTGTCAACATCGAATTGCCGACTGAAAGCGGATTGAAGTTGCTGGCTCCCGACAAGACATTTGCTTCCATGGAAAAACCAATGGATTTCATTTCGAATACGATTGTAGCATTGAACGATACGCGGAATCTGATTAAAAGTACGCCAACCTTCGCTCCAGCTGGACAAAGTACCCAAATGATAATTGGAGCTACGAATGAATCTGATCAGGAGATTATTTTAACGGCAGATAGGTTTTATCGGGCCTTCAATCTGAAACGTGTTTATTATTCAGGTTATGTTCCTGTGTTGGAAGATAATCGTTTGCCGTCTTTGTCAACGCAAGTTCCCATGCTGCGTGAAAACAGATTGTACCAAGCCGATTGGCTAATGCGTTTTTATGGTTTTGATGCACGTGAGATTTTGGACTCTGGTCAACCAAATCTTGATTTAGACATTGATCCAAAGTTCGGTTGGGCATTACGGAATCTACATCTATTTCCTTTGGACGTAAATAAAGCGGAATTGGAAATGATTTTGCGTGTTCCGGGAATAGGAGTAAAGTCAGCACATAAGATTGTGGCTGCACGTAAATTCGGTAGATTGGGCTGGGAAAATCTTCGCCAACTCGGAATCTCACTGAATCGTGCACGCTATTTTTTGGTGTGTAAAGATGCTACTTTGGAAACGAAAGAATATTCTCCCGAAACCTTACGTCATTTGGTGCTATCGAATGGAAAGTCCAAATTCAGCGACTTGTGGGGAGTTCAAACTTCGCTTTTTGGATGATTTGGTTGGTTTATGACGGTAGCTTTGAAGGATTCTTTACTGCGATCTTCGAAACCTTTGAATTCAAGTGGAAAGAAGTAGGTATTCGGAAAGAAGGTTTTCAGGTTCTGCAACTGTTTGCTGAAGTAAGAACAGTTACAACGGATGAGAATAAGGCGAAGCGCGTTTGGAAAAAGCTAGTCGATCTGCTTGGAGTAAATGGCGTTCGAACATTATGGAAAGCATGGCTCAGCGAAATAGAAACAATTGAAGACACGATTCTGGAAGTCGTTAAATACGCAATAGCTTTAAAGAAAAACGTGTTGACTGATTTTGGAAATCTTCATGTATTAACCATTCAAAAAACAGTGAAATCGGTTGATCGTGAAAAACATCGAATGGAAGCTTTTGTGCGATTTCAGTTAACGAAGGATGAGGTTTATTTCTCCGTTATTGAACCTGATTTCAATGTACTACCATTGATCCTGAAACATTTTGAAAACCGTTATGCCGATCAGCGTTGGTTCATTTATGATTCACGTCGACAATACGGAATTCATTACGATCTTCAGAAAGCTGAATTTGTGGATTTCGTCCCAAATGCATTGCTCAAGCAAAGCGGTGTTTCGGAAAGCGCCTTTGGTGAAAACGAATTGCTCTACCAGAATTTGTGGAAAGACTACTTTCAAAGTACCAACATTGCAGGACGAAAAAACACGAAACTGCATTTACAGCATGTCCCGAAAAGGTATTGGAAATATTTGGTGGAGAAGTGAAAGTTAAAACTAATGCTTAGCGGTTGAGGGTTTATTTGATTATAGTTGACCAATATAGTTTCCAAGTTTATCGTTAGCATCGAGTCCAAGTTTTTGCTTTAGGCGGTTCTTTGCCTTTTTAACACTGGCTAATTCAATGATTAAGAGATCCGAGATTTCTTTATCGGAGAGGTTTAGTCTGATTAATGCGGCAAGACGAAATTCGTTATTTGACAGTAAAGGATGTTTGGTTTTCAGGTTTTCGATAAAATCAGGGAATACCAATTGCAATTTGGCAAGAAACTCAACCCAATCCGTATCGTTGGTGATCAAACTTCCAAATTGGTCTTTTGACACCAAACTTTGTTCGTTTTTTCGAAGCAACTTATTGAGTTCACTAATCAGGTTGTTTTTACTGATCAACTGATCTTTTACTGTTTCCAGTTCTTTTGTTGCCAAGTCTTTTTCAATAGACAATCCTTTAACTTCTTTTTGAGATAACTGCAATTGAAATTCTTTCAGTCGCGTTCTCTGGATTAAGAATCTGCGGAGAAACCATCCTGCAATTAAAAGTGCGAACAATAGAATTCCCAGAAGCCATTTCACATTTCTCTCGGCATCCAATTTTTTGGTTTTCAACGTTACTTCTTTCTGTAACAGTTTATTCGTTGCTCTTTCCAGACGTACATGATATTTCAGGTTTAATTTCTCAATGTTTTCCTGAACATCCGCTTTAACTATTTTCTGATGTGTTGCAGCAAACAATTTGTAATAATGGTGAGCCCACTTGTAGTCTTCCATGTGTTCGTAAGACTTATACAAATATTCGTAGCAGTACTCCAGCGTTTGTAAATCACCTGTACTTAAAGTCATATCGAGTGCCTCATTCAGGTATTCAAGCGCAGGATCAAAATGCCCCGTTTCATATTCTTGTCGCCCCATATTGAGCAGTGCATTTGCAATTCCATGTGGATCCTGCGATTTCCGCATAATTTCAAGTGCTTCGCTGTTGTATTTGGCAGCAATTGTATATTTTTTTTGGTTCAAATAGCAGTCTCCCAATTCTGCCAGCGCATAACCGGCAATCAATTCATAGTTTGATTCTCTACCAAGTCGGAGGGCCTTTTCATAATATGGAATGGCTTTTTTCTGGTCAATTTCCTTCGTACTTTCTCCCAGATTGAAGTAGGCATAGGCTAGTAGAATAGGAGCATTCGATTTTTCAAATTTGTCAATGCTTTTTTTGTAATATACAATCGCTTTATGATGATTTCCCATCATGGTGTAAACAACCGCTATCTTCCCGTAAAATGATGCCTTTGCTACTCCTCCTTTTTCCATATAACGTTCCGACTGATACAGATAGTAAAGTGCCGAATCGTATTTGGCCTGGTAGTAACATGTTGAGTAAATCGTATTTAACAATCTGATCTTGGATCCGTTTGAAAGTGCTTCTGGTTTTTTACGAAACGTACGGTATCCTGATAAAGCACGTTGATGAGCTCTTGAATAGTCGCCCAGTGCAAGTTCATCTTCGGCCAGAGCAAGTTGCAACTGTATTTTTAAATCAGTGGGCACACTTTTATGACTCTGAAAAAATGTTACCAGCAATTGCTTCGATTCTTGAAAACGGCTTTGTTTGAAATACATCAATGATTGGATTCGTATGAATTCACCTTCTAGTGCCACATCATTATGATCCATCTGCTTTTCTGTCTTCTGAAGCCATGACTCAACAAGATCAAAGCGGTTATTGTGATTATAGTAGACAGTTTGATTTAGCATATAACGCGTTTTCTCCTTGCGTGTGCTGGAGTGCTTGCGTTGGTAGTTTAATTGTTCTTTCGCTTTTGTACTATCTGTAAGCAGGTACTTGTTGAACAGTTTTTCAGATTGATCAAATGTACTTTGTCCGAAACATGCAGAAGACAACAGGGCAATAAGAAGTAGGCGATAGCTCATTCGAATAAAGATAATGAATCGTTTGAAAATGATAAGCGGAAGAAGAATGACTTCATATTAAAATTAATTCAGCAGGTGTGAGAAAGACCAAATTTAGTTGTAAAAAACAGGTGTTATTCAGGTTGTTAACCGATGTCATCCTTTTGTCCATAATTTTTTTTCACTAACTAAAACTTCTGTTGTATTTTTGGGCTCGTCTCCTTTCAATGCAGTAACAAAATATTATTACTTAAATACATAATCATCTATGAAAACTAGAAATCTACTCGTTCTACTAACTATTATTTTTAGCGTTAATCATCTTTTTGCAACAGATCGTGTTGTTCAGCAAGGTGGTCCAGTTGGAACCTATTCTTCAATTTCAACTGCAATTAGTGCTGCTGTGGATGGTGACAATATTGTGATCAACAACCGTACGGATTTACTTCCATGGGTTGAAAGCTTGGCAATCAATAAGTCGCTTACTTTTGTTTCAGCAGTAGATAACGTGCAATGGTGGATGGAAGGAACAATTAATGTCACCATGGCTGAAGGTCGAACAATTACAATTGTGGGATTGAAAAACACATCTTCAACAGGTCATATTACTAAAACTGGTTCGACTCCAACCAACCGTACGGTTCTTAATATTCTTTCTTCTGATATTAATGGGAACATAACAATGGGCGCAGGAATTAATTTTTACTTGGGCTCTTCAAAAGCACGAAGTGTGAATTATACTTATGGGAAGATTCTAGGAAACGACCTATCTAACCTATATCTTAACGCTGATGGTGTAACTTCAGAAGACGTTAATTTAATTATTGGAAATCGTATAGGTTATTGGGTTGCTACAGCAGGAGCTAGTTTTTCTGTGGGATCTAATACACAATATGTTTATGCGAGCAATAATTTCGTTTATGGTCAAGGTGGATATAATGCGTGTGTTGTAGGAACCTTGAAAAGTGGTGCAATAACTAACAGAATTATTAATTCAACTTTTTCGAGTGCAATAAATGGTGTTACAGCGATGTTGGTTAATCATTCGGCAGGACAGGTCAGCCTTGAGAATAACATCTTTTGTGGTGCTCCTTCTAGTTCTTCGTACGGTATTGTAATAAGCGGTTCAGCGACCGCCTTAACTACCTGTACCTATAACATGTATTATAACTATTTAGCGAATGGCACTGTGTTGAGCACTTCTCTTAATAATTTCGTGAGTAATTATGCTTACGGTTCTAATATTGCTTCTGACGGAAGTGTTATTGCAGGAGGAGACCATGTTAATGCTGGGAGCCCAGCAAATGACTGTTTAGATCTTGATCTAACAAGAAATGATGTAGGTGTTCTTGGAGGATCATACTCCATGGCCAATTTCCTGCCTTTGATGAATAATCCTCAAAGTTCACGTGTAAATTACATGGCTACGCCTCGTATTGTGAACCTTGGTGGAACTGTTAACGTTCAGGTTATCGGTTTCGATAAGTAATTCTTAGCCTCATTTAAGAATTATGTTCATGCAAAGATTTGCATATCTGCTGGCGTGCTGTATCCTTAGCTTTTGGGCTTCGGGTCAGAAAGTCGTTACGCAGGGTGAGTATTACTGGGATACCGATCCGGGGCAGGGCAATGGAATTGCGCTTAATGCAACTGACGGAGGATTCGATGAGGTACTGGAAGATTTATTCCAGAACGGAATCAGCGTTTCTTCGTTATCAGTTGGAGCGCATAGTTTCAATGTCCGTGTCAAAGGTCAAAATGGTGCCTGGAGTAATATATTCAAACAAACGATCTATGTAGAAGGTCCGCTTTCTACAATTACCCGAGCGGTTAACTTAACCCAGGGTGAATATTACTGGGATACAGATCCGGGACAAGGAAATGGAATTCCGTTACTTGCTCTCGACGGAACATTTGATGAAGTGTTAGAAGATCTGTTTCAGAATGGCATCAGTGTTTCGGCCTTATCTCAGGGAGCGCATAGTTTTAGTGTTCGTGTTAAAGGACAGGACGGCCAATGGAGTAATTCATTCAAGCAAACCATTTATTTGGAAGGTCCGTTAACAACGATCACCAGAACCATTAAAGTAACTCAGGGTGAATATTTTTGGGATACTGATCCGGGAACGGGAAGTGGAACTCCGCTTTTGGCTTTGGATGGAACGTTCGATGAGGTTTTGGAGGATTTATTCCAGAACGGAATTAACGTTTCCGCACTTTCACAAGGTGCTCACAGTTTCAGTGTTCGTGTAAAAGGACAAGATGGTCAATGGAGTAATGTTTTCAAGCAAACCATTTATTTGGAAGGCCCACTCACGTTAATTACTCGAACAGTTAAAATAACCCAGGGCGATTAGTTATGGGATACTGATCCGGGACAGGGGAGTGGTACTC